>CAZRHI010000012.1:0-20660 GCA_964599945.1 uncultured Acetobacter sp.
CACTTTTTATAACATTTTTACCCCATCTTGAAATAGATAACAACTCTTCTGGATTTGTATCCCCAGATAAGATTGATAAAAACCACAAGTTAAGAGCAACAGCAAAAACAGGAAAGGCTAATCGCTCGTCTGAAAAAATCTGAATAATAGCTAAAACCATATTTATAAGCAAAATCTTACCCACACCCCAAACTATCTCTTTTTCAAATGCTCCCTCTCTAGAAATTTGAAAATAAGAAGTCAACATAAAGCTTCTTTCTGCTTTTTGCTGTTCAACAAATCGTTTGTATAAAAACAATCCAACCTCGGTAAATAAGTAAGAACAAACAACAAACATAGGTGCTTCAACAAATTCAAAAGCCCCACATAACATAAAACAACCCAAGATAAACCCAAAACAAGAAAAACCCCCATCACTAATAATCAATTTTTCAGGAGGCCAACTAAAGAATGCAAAAGCTAACATGCTCCCCAAATAAGCTAGAGCCAAAACACCTAATATCTGAGGCATTGCTCCAAAATAAACCAAAATGCCAGATAGCCCCATAACAGCAATAAATTGCATTGAGGCAATTCCCCCAAGCCCATTTAAAAGACCTAAACCTCTTGAAATAGTAAACAAAAGCAAAGCAACAACAAGTCTATCTTGCCAGATTTCTAATTGTTCGGGAAATAACTGGAAACTTTCAGGAACAGTGTAGCTCATAATGAGCGCAAATATAAATGTAACGAGGTTTATCAGCCATGCAATATCTAATAAGCAACAAAAATAAAGGATTCCAGCGAAAACAAAAGGTGTTATCACATTAAAATAAGAATAGTTAACAACAGTGTCTGAAGATTGGGGGAATATCGAAAAGCTAACAACTCCACCAATAAACATAACCCCAAAAAGATACCAAAAAGGATCTAGCTGAAATTCATAATCTTCAGAAATTGTTTCAGTATCAACACGAGCCAATAAATAAGTAGCCACGGTAAAACAAGCTAAAAGTGCGCCAATACCATAAATCAAAAAATTATCCATATTTCCCCCATAGTGCTTAGATACAGCAATATTAACATAAATTTGTTAATTCTTTCTTTTTAAAACTGCAACAAAAAAACCATCAATCCCCGCAAAGTCTGCAAAATGATGTGGTAAAATGCGTAAATATCCTTCTTTTGTGTGCATACATTCCAATCCCATAGCAGATATTGGGAAAATTTCAAAGTCTGAATTGTTTTTAATGAATTTATTGATTAACACTTCACCTTCCATTTTTGCTAATGAACAAGTAGCATAAAGCACAATACCCTTCGGAGCCAAAAAAGAAATGGCGTGTTCCAAAATTTTTTGTTGAAGGCTAGCTTGTTTTTTTACATCATGAAGTGTTTTGGTATGAATAAGCTCAGGATGCCTCCGAAAAGTTCCTATCGCCGAACAAGGTGCGTCAATAAGAATAATATCAAATTTTTCATCAGGAGAATAGGTTAAAGCATCTGCACATATAATACTTAAATTTTGTGCAAGATTTAATCTTGAGATATTTTCTTTAAGCGTTGCAAGCCTGTTTTCCGAAATATCAATGGCGGTAACAATAGCCCCAGCATCTAACAACTGAGCGGTCTTTCCACCAGGAGCAGCGCAAAGATCTAAAACTTTTTTTCCTTTTATATCTCCCAAACATTTAACAGCCATTGCCGAAGCCACGTCTTGAACCCACCATACCCCATCGTTAAATCCACTAATTTCTATAACTTTTGTATTTGCAGGCAAACGCAAACTTCCTGTCGGTAATAAAGTTCCTTCCGTAATGTCCAACTTTACAGAGTGCTTAACCGTCAAATCCAATGGTGGTTCAATACCAACAAATCTTTCCATTTGTGCAATTTCTTGAGCGGAATAATCTTGCTTTAATATTTGTAAAAAATCTTTGCTAAAATATCCACTTTGACGTTGGGCTAAGAGCTGTTCTTTTTGTCGTAACACATTACGCAACACCGCGTTAATAAAATTTGCTCCAAATTTATCTGTTTTATTTTTAGCAGCCTCAACATAAGAGTTGATAACAGCATAGTCTGGCGTGTTCATAAAAAGAATTTCGGCAATACCTAGATAAAGCAAATATTCCAATATACCTTGCTTTTGAGGTATCTTTTTTTTAACAAATTTAGGCAATATTTCCGTTTTAATAAAAGTAAGTTGTCTAAATGTTGTCATAAATAGCATATTAACAAAATTTTTTTCCGAGGCATTTGTCATACTTTTAATAGCACTCAAAGCGACCTCTTTATTAAGGATACTTTTTAAAATTTCTGCATAATTAGCTCTATTATCAGCCATAAAAAACCTTTTAAATTTAAATATTTGTTAAATGTATTGCCTTACTTTATAATGTAAACTTATATATGTAAAGGGTAAAAAAATGAGATTCCGCCAAATATTTTTTCCTATTCTACTCTGTTCGGCAATAATAGCAGAAAAAGCAAATGCCTTAGATGTTTTTGATGTATATAAAGCACAAACCCCAGAAGGGTGTTTAGATGAAAATATTACAATCAAACAAGAAGTCTCTCTGATAGATTTAATTAAAATTGGTGTCTGCAATAATCCTAAATTAAATATAGATTATATGGGACTAAAAAGTGCAGAAGCTAATTTAGGCTCCGCTAAATCTGAGTATTTTCCCAAAGTAAATTTGACAGCAGGCGCAAGTAATAACACTAATAAAAGGCAAGGTGCTAGCCATACCGAAAATAAGCCATACAATGTTAATGTCGGGTTGTCTTTGTTATTATATGATTTTGGAGGGCGTTCAGCGCGAATTGACAATTTTAGAGCATATCTAGCAATGTCAGGGTTTAATTACAATAGTGCTTTGCAAGATTTAATTTTATCTATTCATACCTCATATTTCAAGTTATTAGGTGCAAAAGAAGATTTAAAAAGTGCCAAGGCAAATGAAGCAATGTATAAAAAATCATATGATGAAGCATCTCGACGTTATGATATAGGGCTTGCTGCGTTAAATGATAAATTGCAAACCCAAACAAGTTATGAACAATCTAAACTGCGAGTGATACAAATGGAAAATGCTGTTAAACAATACGAGGGAGATTTGGCAACGATTCTAAATCTACCGCCTCAAACAACATTTAAATTGAAACAACCTCCAAAAGATAGAGATTTAACCGCTCTTAATAAAGAAGATACGCTAGATAAGATGATTGAAGTAGCCTCAAAAGAAAGAGATGAAGTAAAAGCTCAAGAACAAAACCTTAATGCAGCGAACGCAACCTTAAAGGAATTACGTTCAGAGCGTTTGGGGTCAATTTCTCTATCAGCAGAAAGTGGATACAACAACAGTTGGAAATCTGAACGCTCGTATAATCGGGATAATTCAATCGGTATCAACTACCGTTTGCCACTGTTTACAGGCTTTGATACAAGTTATAAAATTTCAGCCGCCAAATTCAAACGCGCGCAAGAGCGTTATGCTTTAGAACAAACAAAAAATAATATTAAAAACGAAGTATGGAGCGCATATCATGATTATCAAACAGCGGTAAAATCTTATGAGGTTAGCAAAAAGGTCTTAAAGAGTGCAGAAGAAAATGAAAAAGTAGCGTTTAAGTCCTACGAAATTGGTAAAACAGATATTATAAACTTGTTAGCAGCTGAGTCCCAATTAGCTGATGCGCGCGATTCGCTGGTTGTTGCCTTTTATACAGTTTTAATCAATAAAGCCACATTATACCGTTCAATAGGGAGATTCTAATGCCAAAAAAGAAATATTCTAAAAAGAAATTTGTTTTAATTATATTGTTACTGCTTTTAATAGCTGGCTATATGATATTTAAAAATCAAAAAAAGCAGCTTGGTCCAGAACATTTTGAAATGAGCGAAGTAACAAAAGGAAATCTCGCTTATGAGGTAACTGCCACAGGAACTATTAACCCGATAAATACAGTTACCGTAGGAACACAAGTATCAGGTATAGTTGAAAAGGTTTTAGTAGATTATAATGACGATGTAAAAGAAGGGCAGGTTCTAGCTTTGCTCGATTCTTCCACATTAAAAGAACAAATGGAAAAATCTGAGGCAAATTATGAATTGGCTAAAGCAAAAGAAAGTAAAGCAAAATTAAACTATGAACGCATAAAAAAATTATACCAAGACAAGCTTACGTCGTCAGCGTCGTTAGAAGATGCAGAAATAGAATTTAAAGAATCTTCAGCCAATGTGTTAAGTGCTAAAGCAGATTATAATATATCAAAAAAGAACTATGAGTATGCGACAATCAAATCCCCAGTTTCTGGAACAGTTATTATCAAAGAAATAGAACAAGGACAAACAGTTGCCGCCAGTTTCTCTACGCCAACACTATTTGAGGTAGCAGAAGATTTAGCCAAAATGCAGATAGAAGCAAGCGTCTCAGAAGCAGACATCGGATATATAAAACCAGAAATGTCTGTAAGTTTTACAGTAGACGCTTATCCAAATGATAATTTTGCAGGGAAAATACGCCAAGTTCGTTTATCTCCAACAGAGGCGTCCAATGTGGTGATGTATACAGTTATCATAGAAATTGATAACTCTTCACGCAAACTCCTCCCAGGAATGACAGCATCTGTTAGCATTAAAGCCGAGGAGGCAAACGATGTGCTAATGATTTCAGCAATGGCCTTACAATACAAACCATCTGTTGCCGTCAAAGAAATGATGGATGTGAAAAAAGTAAAGAATATTGAAAAAAATCAAGATGTTGTCTATCTGTTTGAAAAAGGGAAAATTGTCCCGAGAGTGATTACCAAAGGTTTATCAGATATGACAAATATTGAGGTTAAGTCTGGATTGTCTTTAGGGGAAAAAGTTATCGTAGAAGCAAATGAACCGAGGCGTAGAAAATGACAGATAAAAAAACAGTCATAGATGTTGAACATGTCTATAAAACCTATTTTATGGAAGGCGGAACAAGCCAAGACGTCTTAAAAGATATAAATTTTAAGATAGTAGAGGGTGAATTTGTCTCAATTATGGGGCCGTCTGGTTCAGGAAAGTCAACGATGATGAATATATTAGGGTGTTTGGATAAACCAACATCGGGAAAATATGTTTTAGATGGCTATAATATCGCAAATAAAGATGATAACGAATTAGCAAAAATTCGCGGAAAGACCATAGGTTTCGTGTTTCAAAACTTCAATTTGATGATGAAACGCACAATCGCCGATAATGTTTCATTGCCATTGATATATCAAAATATCAATGAAAAAGAACGTTATAAACGAGCGGTTGAAATGTTAAAAAAAGTAGGTCTAAGCGGTTATCAAAATCGTCTTCCGTCGCAAATTTCAGGTGGTATGCAACAACGTGTCGCCATTGCTCGCGCGCTAATAAATAATCCCGCAATAATTTTTGCTGACGAACCGACAGGAAATCTTGATAGTAAAACATCAGATGAAATTATGGATTTATTTACTAATCTAAATAATCAAGGAATAACCATTGTTTTGGTAACACACGAAGACGATGTGGCAGATTATGCCAAGCGCATGATAAAAATTAGTGATGGACATAAAGTCTATGATGGTTTGCGTCAGGAATATTGCAAAGAAAAGGAAATCAAATGTTAAGAGCGATATTAAAAGAAGCGTGGATTTCTATAGCGTCCTATAAATTGCGGACATTTCTAACAATGCTCGGTATAATGATAGGTGTTGCCGCAGTGGTAATGATGGTTTCAGCAGGGCAAGCCGTTCAAAATCGTATAACGCAGACCTTTGCTTCTATGGGAAGTAACCTAATTCTTATTGGTCCCGCAGAGCTAGTAAGTGGTGGTGTACGTGGTGGACGAGGCAAGCCAAGTGTCAACTTTGCTGATGTTGAAGCTCTCAAAACATTAAAAGACGTTGAAACAACTTCATATAGTATAGGTGTCGCAGTGCAAGCGGTATATGGTTCAAGCAACTATGGTGTAAGTGTTCGCGGAACTAATCCAGACTTTTTAGAGGTAAATAACTGGGAAATAGAAGACGGCATAATGTTTTCTGATAAAGATGTAAAGGCGGCCAAACCATATGTTGTAATTGGGCAAACTCTTGTAGACGAGCTATTTGGTTTGCAAAGTCCAATCGGTAAAACACTTCGTCTTAAAGGTAAACCATTTACAGTCATCGGCACACTAAGAGCCAAAGGGGATGGCTTAATGGGCGATGATCAAGATAATATTGTGTTAATGCCAGCAACAACATTGCGTCAACGTTTAGAAGGTTCAGATAGACCAAATTTTGTGAATATGGCCTTTGTTAAAGCTTCATCAGAAGATAAAATGGAATCAGTCGCCAAACGTGTGGAATATATGTTACGAACCAGACATCGTCTAAAAGAAGGGGTGAAAAATGATTTTACAGTCCGTCTAATGACTGAAATGGTGGAAAAGGTGCGCTCTGTCGGTTTTATCCTTTCCGCGCTTTTAGCGGCCATTGCTTCTATTTCATTGATTGTTGGAAGTATAGGAATTATGAATATGATGCTTGTGTCTGTAACCGAACGCACAAGAGAGATAGGAACGCGTAAAGCTTTAGGTGCGCCAAATAGTTGGATAATGACACAATTCTTGGCTGAATCGGTTTTAATTTCGTTTATAGGAAGTTTTATTGGAATGGTGTTTGGTGTAGCGTTTTCACAAATCGGTGGATATATTATGGGGTATGAAGTGCCAATTTCTATCTGGTCGGTAATAGTGTCGGTAACAGTTGCCGTGGTTGTGGGAATAGTATCAGGCTTAATGCCTGCCCTAAAGGCCATGCGCCTAAACCCGATAGACGCATTAAGATATCAGTAAATCAAATATTTATAAAAAAAAGCCCGTTTCTGCGGGCTTAAATATTACTTCTTCAGCGAGTGTTCATCAAGCAGGCTTTTGAGCATATCTTCCGTTTGTGTGGCATAAATGAAATCTTCTGCTGTATAGGTTGCACCATCTTCAAAAATAACCGCTGGCAGATAAATTCCTTGCCCGTGGGCATAATCATCTATCTCGTTTAATGGAGCGGAGCAATCTTTAGCGTCAGCAGGTAACGCACGCGCATCAAACCAGTCTTGCCAAGCTTTTACCTTATCATCACTACACCAAATAGCATTGGTTTTGCGAGGAGCATCAGGGTGATAAGAGGCCACAGGCATTACAAACGTGTGAATAGTTACATTGTCCAAATTATGTAAAAATCTCTCAGTTCTTTTGCAGTGCGGACAATCCAAATCACAGAAAAGATACATCTGACGACTACCTTCACCTTTAACCCGCTCAAAAGACAAATCCATTGGTAAAGAATCAGGCTCAACAGTCATCGGTGTTGCGATTGCATTAAAAGCAAATAAACAATTAGCTAACGCATATTTCCATAATTTCATATAATTACTCCTCAAAAAATAGTTTAAGCTCTTTCACCTTTAAGCCGTTTATAGGCTTTCTCATAACCAATTAACGGTAATAGGGTTTTAAGCTCTGGTCCGTTCGCTTCTGCGGTTAATGCCATACGAATAGGGTGGAATAAGTCTTTACCTTTGCGTCCTGTTTGCGTTTTAATCTCATTCATCCAAGCGTTAAACGTATCTGCGGTAAAGTTTCCTTTGGGCAATAAATCTGCTGCAAGTGCGGTAAAATCAGCATCTTCCATAATAGGAGTAATTTCTTTATTGCAGATATTATCCCAAACCAAAACATCTTCGGCTTTTTCTAAATTGCCCTTAACATCGTTCCAAAAAATCTCGCTTACACCAAATGGATTTTTAAGTGCTGAGTATGGCATATTGTGAACAAGTTTTGTATTAAATTTCTTTAGTTCCTCTTCGTCAAACTTAGGTTGTGAACGACCAATTTTATCAAAATCAAGTGTTTCAGCAAGCGATTCAAGCGAATAAAATGGTTCAATCGCTTCAGATGTTCCCAGTTTTGCAAGGAACGAGCAAATAGCCATCGCTTCAACTCCTTCAGCACGTAATTCGCGAACACCTAAACTTCCGAGTCGTTTAGAGAGTTTTCCTTCTTTTCCAGTCAATAACGGCAGGTGTGCAAATGTCGGCACATTTCCACCAATAGCCTTAAACATCTGAATCTGTGCTGCCGTATTCGTAACATGGTCTTCTCCACGCACAATATGTGTAATCTCAAAATCTACGTCGTCAATAACCGAAGGGAGATGATACAAATAACTACCGTCTTCACGAATGATAATTGGGTCAGAAAGTTTGTTAGCATCATATTTACATACACCACGAACAACATCGTTCCAAGAGATTTCCTCATCAATAAGCTTAAAACGATAGTGAGGTTTACGTCCTTCAGCCTCGAATTTAGCAATGTCTTCAGCAGTATAGCTTAAAGCCTGTCTGTCATATATAGGAGGAAGCCCTTTGGCTAGCAAGCGTTTACGTTTAAATTCAAGTTCTTCAGGAGTGTCATAACAAGCATAAATACGACCAGCTTTTTTAAGCTCTGCGACCACAGCATCATAACGTTCAAAACGTGCAGATTGACGAGCTTCTTCGTCCCAACTAATGCCAAGCCATGTTAAAGCATCGCGGATTCCATCTTCATATTCTTGTTTGGAGCGGACTTTGTCTGTATCATCAATGCGAAGCAATAATTTGCCTCCCATTTTCTTTGTCCATAAAAAGTTAAATAAAGCTGTTCTTGTGTTACCAATGTGCATCCACCCTGTTGGGCTAGGTGCAAATCTGACCTTAATGTTTGTCATTGTTTTTATACCTCAAAATATACAAATTTCCCTTATAATACCGAGATTTTTTATAATTTCAACGTAAAAATTTAATTTACCGCTAATGGTGAAAATCATAAACAAAACTGAGATTTTGTTCGCATAAATACTACTTAATCATAAATAAGACTTGCACATTTAGAAAAAATATGGCAATATTCCATAAATTTTTTAGTATGAGGTGTGGACGACATGGAAAACGCAAAAGCTTCTAATAGTAATCTAAAATATGACGATTTAAAACATGCAATCGAAACTGTGGATAGAGAAATTGAAACTCTAGAAATTTTGAAAAATAGCTTTGATGAAAAGCTAACAGAGGCATTGGATTTGTTGCAAAATACTAAAGGAAGAGTAATCGTTACTGGAATGGGAAAATCTGGACATATTGCTCGTAAAATGGCCGCAACATTTGCATCAACAGGAACGGTTTCTTTCTTTGTTCACCCCGCAGAGGCTAGTCATGGTGATCTAGGGATGATATCAAGTGATGATGTCGTTATCGCAATTTCATATAGTGGCGAGTCCAGAGAATTGTCAGATATTTTAATGTATGCCAAACGATACAATATTCCGTTGATTGCAATTACGCGTAACCCTGAAAGTGCATTAGGGAAAAATTCTACATTAGTATTAAAATTACCAAATAATGGTGAAGCTTGTCCACTAGGTCTTGCCCCAACATCGTCCACAACAGCGACAATCGTTTTGGGAGATGTTTTGGCTGTAAATTTAATGGAGAGAAGAGGATTTTCGGCAACAGACTTTAAACAACGCCACCCAGGAGGAAAGTTGGGCTCAATTTTGTGTCGTGTTGCGGATATTATGCACAAAGGCGAGGAAATCCCTATATTAAATGAAGAAAGCAATATGCAGGAAGCTCTGCTTATGATGAGTGAAAAAATGCTTGGATGTGTGGGGGTTGTAAATAATAATGGATACCTAACAGGAATTATCACAGATGGGGATTTAAGACGCTGGATGTCGCCAAGTTTGATTACAGAAAAAGTCGTTAATGTGATGACCAAAAATCCAAAAGTTATCTCTCCAGATGCTTTAATTGTAGAAGCGGTAAATGTTATGAACAATACAGGTCGAGGGATAACAAACCTTTTCGTTGTACAAGATAAAAAGCCAGTTGGCGTTATTCATATTCATGATTGTTTGAAAGCTGGAGTAGCCTAAGCGTGTTTGAAACACAAAAAATTGATAGCTTTTTTAATGTCGAGAAAAATCTTTTAGATGAAAAAGAAAAGATTTTCATGAGTAGGCGTATGAAAGTTGTGCGTTTTTTTAAATTGTTTCTCCCCTGCCTTGTCGCGTTGTTATTAGGCTTAGGTGTTATCTTGTTTGATTTTGATAATAACGTGGATACAGCACTGAGTCTTGCAGATGAAGAGAAATTATATTTTGAAAAATTTCGCATGAAAAATACTGTGTTTGAAATTACAGATAAAGATGGGAAATTCAGCATATTAAAAGCAGATACCGTAGAAGAACTAACCCCAGGAGAAAAGATTTATGATTTAACAAATCCTGATGCGCAGACTTTAGATAAGGGCAAAATAATTACCCTAATAGCTAAAACAGGAGCATATAATCAAAATACACAGGAGCTGATTTTGCAAACAGATGTTGTCGCTAATTATGACAAACAAATGGAAGTAAAGACCAACAGCGGAACATATAATTTTGCAACCGAATTTGGTTTCGGAAATGAAAAAGTTATAGGTTATGGCGAAAAGGGAGAGTTTGAGGCAGATAGTTTTAAGTTTGATAAAAAAAATAGTACTATCACTCTTATCGGAAATGTTTTCATGAAAAGCAAAGATATGGAATTACGTTCCAAAGATATGGCAACCATGTTTTTATTAGAAAATAGATTCGTTTCCACTAATGCAATCATCACCAAAGCCAAAGATGTCTTAAAGGCAGATGAAGTAACCGCATATTTTAAGGATTCGAAAAATTTTGAAATAGAAAAAGCATATAGTAAAGGACACTCAGAATTTTATTCTGGTCAACAAAAGGCATTTTCCGATTCAGGGGAATATAGTGCAGAAAAAAAACAAATTAAATTGATAGATAATGTAAAAATTATTGATAATAGCGGATATGTGGCAACAGCCAAAACAGGGGTGTATGATTTAGAAAAAAAGACATTTACTCTTGAAAAAGAAGTGAAAATTACCAAAGGAGCAAATGTTATCACAGCCCCTCAAGCAATTTATTTTGAAACAAAAGACGAGTTGCATTTCTACGGTGGTGTATCCGTCAAACAAGAAAATGGCACAGCCACTGCAGATAAAGGCATATATTATATTAAGAAAAATATTGCTGAGTTGGAAAATAATGTTGTGCTAACCAAAGAGGGTAATAATGTCCGAGGGGATAAAGCTATTTCAGATTTCAATACCTCGCAAAGCCGTTTAATCGCTAAAAATGGTGGTAGAATTTCTGGCAAACTTAATGAAAGCACTTTTAAAAGTAAAAAAGGAAAGTAAGATTATGCAACAATGTGTACAGGCTAAAGATTCCATTTTAGAAGTTTTTAATATTGGCAAAAGATATAAAAATCGCAGTGTGTTGCGTAATGTTTCGTTAAACGTTCGTAGAGGAGAAGCCGTGGGATTACTCGGGCCAAATGGTGCAGGCAAGACAACGTGTTTTTATTGTGTAACAGGGTTAATAACACCAGACTACGGCGATGTGCATATTGACGGTCAAGATATTACTTATATGCCAATGTATAAACGCGCTCGTATGGGAATTGGCTATTTGCCACAAGAGGCTTCGATTTTTCGGAATTTATCCGTAGAAGATAATATCAAAGCTGTACTAGAGATTGTTGTTAGTGACAAAGAAAAGCAAGAACAAATGCTTGAAGAGTTGTTAAATGAATTTTCAATCTCCCACCTCAGGAAATCTCCCTCTATCGCACTTTCTGGAGGAGAACGCAGAAGACTAGAGATTGCACGAGCTTTAGCAGGTCAACCAAATTATATTTTGCTTGATGAACCACTAGCAGGAATTGACCCCATCGCGGTAGGTGAAATTAGAGAACTGGTTGCCCAATTAAAAAATAGAGGATTAGGTGTGCTTATTACAGACCATAATGTTCGTGAAACGCTTGATATTATTGACAGAGCGTATATCTTACACGGAGGAGCAGTCTTAATGGAGGGAACACCTTCAGAGATTGTAGCAAGTAAGGAAGTTCGTAAAGTATATCTTGGTGATAATTTTTCAATATAGCTGTGGCTTTTTTATTGACTTTTTATAGATTTTCGAGATATGCTTCTTAATTAGAAAAACAGTAAATATTTGAAGGGATATGAGATGAAAGTTACATTATCAGGAAAACAAGTTGATGTAAGCGATAATTTGCGCAAACATGTTGAAGATGCTGTTAGCGTTTCAGTAGAAAAGTATTTTAGCGCGCCAATTAGTTGCTCTGTGGCTTTTTCGAAAGAAGGGGAAGAGTTTAATGCAGAGATTACAGTTCACCCAGCTAAAAACGTTGTGTTAAAAGGTTCAGGCTCTGCCGCAGATCCTTACTCAGCATTTGATAATGCTAACGCTCACATTGCAACGCGTTTACGTCGTCATAAAACAAAATTAAGCGCACACAAAAGCAAAGTTAGCCTTGCCGAATTAGCTTATTCCGCCGTTTTGCCACTTGTTGAACAAAACGAAGAAATTGATGTTAATGTAGATGCGCCGTTGACTATTGCCGAAACAGATGCGAATATTCCAGTCTGCACAGTTAGCGAAGCTGTGATGTATATGGATTTAAGCAACGAATGTGCTTTGATGTTTAGAAACAGTGCTAATAATCATATCAGCATGGTTTATCGCCGTAAAGACGGCAACATCGGTTGGGTAGAACCAAAAGCAGATAACTAATTTTGAGGATAAACACTATGAATATTGCAGACATAATTTCTAAAAGTGCGGTGCTAGATCATGTTCAGGCATCAAATAAACGTGAGCTGGTACAGAGTTTAGCAGAAAAAATATCCGCCCTTTCTGGTTTAGATGAGCGAGTTATTTTTGACGCTGTGTGGGAACGCGAAAACCTAGGCTCGACAGGCTATGGGGAAGGTGTGGCTTTTCCGCATGCCAGAATTGAAGGTTTAGATAAAGTCTGCGGTATGTTTGCTCGTCTAGATGACCCAGTTGATTTTGATTCATTAGATGGCAAGCCAGTAGATTTAGTTTTCTTACTGATTAGCCCAGAAAATAGTGGTGCAGATCATTTAACAGCATTAGCAGCTCTTTCTCGCATCTTAAAAACAGAAGGCAGTTGCGAAAAATTGCGTAAGGCTCGTTCAGTTGATGAAATCTATAGTGTATTAAATGTGTAAGTTCTATTGAATGTCGAAAGCCTCGTGAAGACGAGGCTTTTTTATATGCAAAATCTCTTATTTGCTATCTAATTTTGGAAAAAAGCTTGCTCCAAAAACTAGGCTTTTGAAGCGGTATAATAGTTTCTTTTTGTCGTTTCGCACTATTCTCTTGAGACTTATTTTGTTTTTTCTGTGGTTTCTCGTACCGTAGTTTTATTTTAGAGTCGGGCGAAAGTTCTAACTCAAAACCTTGAGGTAAAATGATTTCTTCAATGCATTGTTGCACATTTGTATCAATCTTGATTTCCTTTAAGCCTTCGATGTTTAGGTTTAGCCGCTTAGGAATAGATTCGCATGTATGGTCAAAAGTGATTCTCTCCACATATTGAGGGAAACGTATCTCCACATTTTTACCGAGTTTAGCATCTTCAATATGAAAGTGAGTTACCTGTTTGATGGAGCTAAAGTCGATAATACCACTTTCCTGCTTTATCTGTGCAAGTTCTAAACAATCCACCTTATGGGGCAAACGGCAATTATGTTGTTCTTTAAACGGGCAATTTGTTCGAAATCGTTTTATTGAAGAAAAAACAGTTAAGTCAAACTCATCGGGGAATTTTTCTATATCAAAAAGCATAAACTCTTCTAACTCTTTTCCGTATGGGAAAAATACTTGCGTATTACTAAAATCTTCTCCTGTGCTGTTAAAATTTTTCAGGTTTGACAAATGTGATAAATCTAACTCTTTGGGGGCTTTCCCATTCCATAATATAACGTATGAGGTACATTTGGGTAAATCTATCACATAATCTGTCAGGTCAACTTTGTTCACCCAGAATGTATATAAATTTTTCAATTCAGACAGATTACTTGTTTGTGGAATAGGAACATATATATTTATTCTTTCAGTTTCGTTTGCAAAGTATATTGCTCCGAAGCGTTCTAAATCTATCTGTGAATCGACTTCACATCCTTTACTCGATTTGCAAGATGTGGTATAGACATCTTTCCCGTCTGCAGCTTGTTTGGTAATTTTTAAAATTTCCTGTTGCTTCTTTTGGATAGAGAGTGCTTTTTCGTTGTAGCTCATCTCTTTGATAAGAACATCCACATCATCTTTGGGCAAATTGTGCAATATATGATTTAATTCTTTGCTTCTATCTTGATGTAAATATGTTGATAAAGTCCGCATAAGAATATAATCCGCAACAGAACTTGTTGCAGGATTATAAAAGCGATTGTGAATATCCTTGATTTTTTCTAAATTATCTTCACGACACTCCCGATCAATAAGACAGCCAAGCAAAATTTGATTGTATTGCGGATACTGTTGTGGGGATACTTCCAGATGCGAGACAACCAACTCAAGCAATTCGTTAATAACTTTAGGGTTATTCGTTTGTTGCAGAAATTCTCGGCAGATTTCTGGTGTCAATATCGCCTTTTTTTCTTTGTATAATCGGAGCCGATTATACAAAGAAAGAGGACTTTGTGTTTTTTTGATAGATATTTTATAATCATCTAACATTAGCGTCCCCTTCTTCCCTTATAAAATCTTTTTAAAAGTTTTTTACTTTTTTTGCGTTCAGGTAATTCATCTATGATAAATTGCGAAATCTGAATATGATTTTGTTTGTTTCTGATAATTGCTTGTGTTACTTCTTCGGAAATATCAGAAAACCCAACAGGCATTAGCTCACAAAGTTTAGTATGAAAGCTATGAATACAGGTAGCAATATCAGGCGATAAATTGCTCTTGTTTAAGATAGAGAAAAAATCACGATCAGTTTTATCTGCATTATTGAGAGAAGTATATTTAAGAGCAATCTGAGCGATAGTTTCTTTAATGCAAGCTGGTTGCTCACGGTTACAGAGTATTCCCATTAAAAAAGGTTTAAAAGTCGCATACTCAGCAGGAGATGCTTCAATATGTTTATCTAAAATCTCTATAAAATCAGCAATGTTTTTGCGGTTGTTTGTAGATTGCAAAAATTCTAATGCGAACTCTTTGGTAACTTCAGTTTTTCCTTTAATAACATCCATTAACAGGTTATGACATTTCAAAGGATTTTTTGGTACAGTTATGTCTATGGCGTACTTGTCTTCCATTTATCTGCCTTTCGTTATCTTTGTTTTTAGGCGTTGCCATAAGTTATTTTTGCAGTCGGTTAAAGATGATGCGATATTCTCAGCCCAATAGTTTGAGCGTTGTTTAGGTGCTATTTGGCAATCAGCAACAACCACAGTATAATCTTTCCTAAGCTTTTCAATATCCAACCAAGTCGGGAGAAGGGAATTACTTAAATAGATAGTTTTAAGAGATTGTGGAAACTTAATCTCTTTCACACAATGCAAGTTGCAGTTCAAAAACTCAAGTCGATCAACCTTTTCTATTTCAGATAAATCAATAACGGCAGGGCACATAGTTTCATCGAGAAAAGAATGAGACAGCCTTTGTACTTCTTTGGGGTAAACAGGGTTAAAGCTTGTCATATCTATCTCATCAAAAGATAACGACCATATTTTGCTAGTGGTAAGGTCTAACTTTGATGGCATTTTACAGTTTATAAATATTGCCTTTGTTAATAAACCCGTTTGCGTTATATCAAATTCTGTTTTTGATAAATCACACTGTTCGCATAATATGTCGTCTACATTTCTACCAAATGTCAATTTACTTATGTTTTTGAAATCCACGTTCTTATAGGTAAAGACGTACTGTTCGACGGACATTTCAATCTCTTTAGAATGGAGTGTTCGTGCTTTGTTTTTTGTTGCTTCTGGTTGATTTTCCCGAGCCTCAATCCCTAATAAAACCTTTTGATAATCTTGCACCTTTTCATGATGAGCTTGCAAATGTGTTTCAAGAATAGTCAGAAAATCTGCAATATTTTTAGGGTTATCGGTTGATTGCATAAATTCTAACGCAAATTTAGGTGTGAGCTCAGTTTTACCATTTTTGACATCTGTCAACAGATTATGGCATTTTAAAGGATTTTTCGGGGTTGTTACCTGAATTTCAAACATACTCATCTTCTTTCCTTATTAGAATTTTAAGGAAATTAGCATTTTGTATATGTTTTGTCAAGTATTTTGTTTATTCGAAATAGCCACACCCTAAACGTAGAATGCGCTGCGCTTTTTCTGTATAAGAGCCATCTTCATTATGCGTATAAAAAGGAGGCAAAATTTTACTAATACCCTTTGCTCCTTTTTTGGCAATAATCGCTACTCGTTTAGCAACTTGACCTTCTTTGGAATACATCGGAAGGATTAAAATATCGCCAGCTTTGTTATGTAATGAGGCTAAAATCTCGTTAATCGCCTCAGTTCGATTTATGAGCAATAAATAACCTTTAGGTTTTAACATTTTTAAGCAAAAGGAAAGCCAGCTAGTTAAATCAAAATTTTGATGGTTATGTGCAAGTTGCTTGCTTTTGTTGGGGGAGGGCATGTCATGATCACTATATGGTGGATTTGTTATCACAAAATTGAATGTTCCAGCAGGTAATATTGTTTTTTCCCTAATGTCTAAATGTTCATAATGCAGAAAATCTGCAAAACCATTTTCCACAGCACTAAAGTTCGATAATTCAACCAATTCTTGTTGTATATCCACCCCAGTAATTTGTATATTTTTTCTTTTAAATCGTTCCGCCAAACACAGTGAAATCGCGCCTGTTCCAGACCCCACATCAAGTATTGTATCCTGAAATTTGATGTTTTTGTCATCTAACAGCGATGATAGAAATACCGCATCAGTAGAGGCACGGTAGCCATCAACAGGCTGAAAGATTTTGACTTTTTTATCAAGTAAATAATCATTGGTATAGGAAAGCATATTCACCTCTTAAATAAAAAGACTTAAAAAAGGTTATCCTCTTTTAAGCCTTTCACACTTTTTTGTGATTAAAATTAAGCGCTAGGGCAAGTCTTAGCCTGTTCTGCGTTTACTTTAACCCATTGTTCTTCTGCTTCATCATCAGAAGAAATTGCACTTTGTGGACATTCTGAAATACAAACACCACAATCAATACAAGTATCTGGATCAACGACATACTGTTCATCACAAACGTGGAAAGCTTCTACTGGGCAAACACCTGCGCAAGTTCCGCATTTGATGCACAAATCACCATTTACAACTGAAGGCATATTGTTATCTCCTAAAATTAAAATTTATTTTCACTCTCGTGTTTACAAAAAAACTCATCTAATTGCAAGCAAAAAATGACGAATATTAGCCTACTAAATATCCATATATTTCTTAAGTTACACTTTTTGCTCAAAACTACCATTAGCATTTTGCTGCCAATAATGAAGTTCTCCTCCAAGTGTCTTAATTTCTTTCCAATAACCTCGCGCATTGTTTAAGGAATTTTCATCATTGCCGTCAAAAATATTTAAAACACGTTCATATGAGTCTAATTTATCAACAGGAAATATCGCCCCATCAGCTAAGATAAGCATAACAGCACTGTTCTCGTTAGCTTCATCAGCCGAAATAAAGATGGGTTGAACTTCAACAAAGCCATCGCGCTTGCTCCCATGGGGCAAAAAAGATTCCTCGCTATATGTCCATAAGAGAGAATTGATAAACTCCACACGCTCTTCATTTCCCAACATTATTTTAATCCGCTTACCAGTTGCATAAGCTTTTTCACATAGTTTAGGCAGAACTTGCTCTAATGGTGCTTTTTGTAAATGATAAAAGTCGATTCTAGTCATTTTCAGGCTCCAACGCGATTGTTGCATAAAAAGTATTATCAATCCCTTGAACCAAAAATGTTATCGGTCGAAAATCATCTACAATAGAATTTCGGATATTTTCCAAAAGATTATCTGTGGTGTAAATATCAGATCTATCCGCTTCAAGTATGATATCTCCTTGTTTAATCCCCGTGCCATATAAAGGAGATTTTTTCTCTAATTTCATAATCATCAAACCACGCGGATTTGCTTCTTTAACCGCAATATTTAACTCGGAAATGTAAAAAACACCATTTTCAATATTTTCATTATAATATCTACTACTTTCCGTTAAAGCTTTGTTTGTAACATTTTTAAGTGCTTCAGAGGGCATTTCCTGTACCCGAATAACACTTCGTATCTCTTCTCCATAACTAAGCGTTTTCAAGCGAAGAGCTTGTCCCGTTTCCATCGTTTCAGTAAAGCGCAAAAACTCGTCAATGTTGTCAGCAGACTTGTCGTTATAAGAAATGATAATGTCTCCAACTCTAATTCCCTCTTTATAAGCATTCGAGTCTTCGCTAATTTCTGTTACCACAAAACCAGCTTTATCTGTGTATTTATCAATTCCATTTGCAACAGACATCCCAATCCAACTACGGCGAACCTGTCCATTGTCAATCAGTTGGGTGGAGATCCAATTAGCAATGTTCGAAGGTAAAGAAAAACCAACCCCACTCGCTCCTTGGGTAGTAAAAATTGCCGCGTTAACCCCAATAACTTCACCATCAAGGTTAAACATCGGTCCACCAGAATTTCCCTGATTGATAGCAGCATCTGTTTGAATATATTGTTGTTCATTTAAGCCAATATTCCGAGATTTAGCAGAAATAATCCCTTGGGAAACGCTAACTCCCAACCCATAAGGATTGCCAAAAGTCAAAACCTTATCTCCAATTCGAGCATTATCCGCATTACCAAATTTTACATGTTGGAAGAGTTCTTCTTTTTTATCCTCACTAACTTGACCAATTTTCAAAACAGCCAAATCACTTGGCGCATCAATCCCTATAATTTTAGCTTCATAGTTTTTTCCATTGTTGGTTATAACTTTGATTCTTTTTGCTCCACTAATAACATGTGCATTCGTTAAAATATATCCATTGTTGCGGATAAAAAAACCAGAACCTAACGCCTCACGTCCATCTAAAAGGGGATCAACCATAAGATTATCAATATTTTCATTTTCAACACTGATTGTTTTTCTCTCGGTTGATATATTGACAACCGACGGCATAAGTTCATCAACCAAATCTGCATATGAATCAACAGCAAAAGAACTCTGTGATATTAAACAACCTAAAAAGAGCAAAAGTAAAAAACGCATCAAATTAAAGCCTTATTTTAATGATTTCCCAAAGTAATTAAAAAACTCCCCTTCTGGCGCAATAACCATAGATGTTTCATCATCAAAGGAATTGCGATAAGCTTCTAACGAACGATAAAAGGCATAAAATTCAGGGTCAGCACCAGTTGCTCTGCTCCAAATTTCTGTAGCTTCTTTATCACCTTCACCTTTAATTTTTTGAGCTTCTTTTTCCGCTGTAGCAATCGTAATTGTCGCTAATTTATCTGCTCTTGCCCGAATTTCTTGTGCAACCTTTTCTCCGTCAGCGCGATATCCTTTTGCCTCGCGGATTCGTTCTGTTTTCATACGGTCATTGATAGCTTGAGAAACTTGTACAGGCAAATCCGCTCTACGGATTCGCACATCGGCAACTTCTACCCCAATTTGGGCGGCATCAGCTTTAACCGCCTCACTAATACGTTTCATAATTTCCGTCCTTTTAACAGATAGCAATTCTGCCAAAGTAAATGTCGCTAACACATTTCGAGCAGAAGAATTTACAATCTCTTGTAAGCGATTCTGAGCTTGATATTCATTGCGTACAGTTTTATAAAAAGTAAGAGGTTCAGTAATACGATAACGAGAGAATGTATCAACATCTAACCTTTTTTTATCTTTTAAAACAACTTCTTGCGCAGGAGGTTCAAGGTTAAGCAAACGCTTGTCATAAAAGATAACATTTTGAATAAAAGGAATTTTAATTTTAAGCCCAGGCTCTTGAACCAGACGAACAGGGTCGCCAAATTGTAAAACAATAGCTTGTTCTGGCTGTTGAACAATATAAAAAGACTGTGCCATCAAAATCAGTAATACAGCAATACCAATTAAAATAAATTGTAAATTTTTCTTCATCACAAACTCCGTTTCTTTTTATTTCAATGGCAGTATTGGCATCATATTAGAGCTTTTAGCTCCTGCGTCCATAACAACCGTTTTTGTTTTCTTCAAAACATCTTCCATTGTTTCCAGATACAATCTTTTAGCCGTAACTAAACGTCCCGTTTTATAGGCTTCATACACAGAAGTATAGCGTTTAGCCTCACCTTCTGCTTTGCTAATAACAGCTTGCTTATAGGCCTCAGCATCTTGTGTCCGCTTAATAGCTTCACCTTGTGCTTTAGGCAAAACTTCGTTTTCATAGGCTTCTGCTTCGTTTTTAAAACGTTCAGCGTCTGTTTTAGCACGTTGAACTTCATTAAAAGCATCAACAACTTGCCGTGGAGGGTCTGCTTTTTGTAATTTAACACGAACAATATTTACACCTGTCTGAAATCCATCTAAAAGGCTTTGAAGTTCTTTTTTTGTATCGCTTTCAATTTTATCTCTGTCCCCAGTAATCACATCTTCCATCTTAGACTGTCCGATAATTTCTCGCAAAACAGACTGCGCGGCAACACGAACGGTAGATTCTGGGGTTCGTGTATTAAATAAATAATCTTTAGCGTCTTTGA
>CAZRHI010000013.1:0-757 GCA_964599945.1 uncultured Acetobacter sp.
ATGGAAAAGGCGTTGCACAAAATTGAAGAGCAGAAGTGTTTGTATGATAGTTGTGGAATTACCTCTAAACGGCCATGGATATTTTTGATTAGTGATGGCGAACCAACAGATTATGGTTGGGAGCAGGCTGCGGCTAAGTGCATAGAAGCGCAGGAAAACAAAAAAGTGGTTATTCACGCAGTGGGGACACAAGGGGCGAATTTGGAAAAATTAGCAAAATTTTCGAAAATGGCTCCGAAGCGTTTGAGTGGGTTGAAGTTTACTGAATTTTTCTTGTGGCTTTCGCGCAGTGTTTCGTGTATTTCTCGTGCGGCACCGAATATGCCCGATATTTTAGACGATATTGAGGGCTGGAATGAAGAAAACAACTAGTCATATTCGGGTTATTGCCACCAAAATTACGGGTGGGCTACATACGGCTAAAAAAATTCCTTGTCAGGATTTTTACCAATATGCTTGTTCGGGTAATAAATTGGTGGCGGTGGTTTCTGATGGGGCTGGTTCTGCCAAATATGGGAAAATTGGGGCGAAAATTATTTGCGAAACGTTGGTTAATATTTTAATAAACACACCTCTTAAAGATGTTGAACAGGGGGTCAAAAAAGCTATTGAAAAGGCTCGGCAACTTTTGGTTATTCATCGGCTTAATCGTAGTAAATCTGAAGAAGAGATATTAAATTTTTCGGCGACGATTGTGGGGGCTGTTTATCATAAAAATAAAGGGGTCTTTTTTCATATTGGCGATGGCGCGGGTGTT
>CAZRHI010000013.1:767-19087 GCA_964599945.1 uncultured Acetobacter sp.
AAACAAGGCTGACGGATATACCCTTTCACGGCCTGCTAATGGTAGTTTTTCTTGCGAAACTTATTTTTATACAATGCAAAATTGGGCGGAATGTTTGCGTTTTACGAAAATTGAAAAAGCAAATGCGTTATTTTTGATGACGGACGGCGTTACAAATTTTGCTTTAACCGAAGATATGAATAAGCTAAAAAATGGGTTTATTGAACCAATATATCAGTATCTTAAAACAGAGCCAAATAAGTTGCGCGCATTACAAGCTTTGAACAATACACTTAATACTGGGAAGGCTCGTAAGTTGAACTCTGATGATAAGACTTTTTTGTGGGCAGGGTTACAATGAGCGAGGGTGAGATTTTGCAATTTAATGCGATTTATGCAGACAGACACTTTGAAAAGGTGGTGCTTGGCAAGCTTTTGAACAAAGGGGGAGCGGCTGGAAAAGTTTATGAAATCGCAGGGCAGCCTGCAAAGGTTGCAAAGATTTTTCATGAACGACAAAAGAGCAACACGAATAGATTAAAACTTGAGGCGATGGTTGTTAATAACCCAAATATTCCAAGTGTTAAAGCGGGGGGCGTGGAATATGTGCAGATTGCATGGCCTGAGGCTGTTTTGGAAGATGACGAAGGGTTTTGTGTGGGCTATATGATGCCGTTTATTAACACGGCGGAAGCAGTATCTTTGGATCATTTGATGCAAGGGGCTGTGCGTGCTAAGCTGGGGTTGAGCGATAAATATGAATATCGGGTGATGGCTGCGTATAATGTGGCGTTAATGGTTGCTTCGCTACACAGATATAAACATTATATTATTGACCTTAAACCAGCAAATGTGTCTATTTATAAAAAAACGATGACAGTTGCGATGTTTGACTGCGATGGCTTTTCTATTCAGGGAGAGCAGGCACGTTTTCCAGCGGAGTTTGTGAGCGAGGAATATATTTACCCTGAGGGAATGCATCAATCTTGTGAGGAGATGGGGGAAGAGCAAGATAAATTTGCATTGGCGGTGATTATCTTTAAGCTTTTGAACAATGGTATTCACCCATTTTCAGGAGTGGTGAAGAAAAACGCAGATAGTGCTTTATCTATTCAGGATAGAATCGAGGAATATCATTACGCATATGGTTTTTGGGGAGATAGTTACCAAGCACCACATCCATATAGTATTCATACCTTTTTACCACAAAGTACGTTGAAACTGTTTGATAGAGCTTTTGTTAAAGGGCAGAAACGTCCAACAGCGATGGAATGGCAGTTGGAGCTTGATTATCTACTTAAAAATCTGAAACACTGTAAGAAGAATCCGAATCATGCGTATTTTACGAGCAAAGGGTGCGGAATGTGTGTTTCAGAGGAGCGACTAAAAGAAAAGCTAAAAGTTGTTCAAGAGAAAAATGCAGAACCAAAGAAAATTCGTGGGTTTGAGCTTAATGAACTTTCTGAAGAAAACTTGAAACAGCAGGAAAAAAATGAACAACGCTCTAGGCGTTTGACTGGATTGTTTGTGATGTTGTATAGTTTGCTGATGATGTTTTATCCGCGAATTATGATGATGTATCAGACAGAGTTACAAAAAATTGGGATTTCTATACAGCTGATTGTGTATATCTTATTTTTTAATTTTTTGCATATGATAGTGCGGAAATATCATGATTTTTTGGTTGGAAAAATTGGTAATTTGTTGATAAATGCTCTTATAACAATGACTTACTGTTGTGTTGTTGTGGCGGTAATTGTGGGGAATGATGTAGATTGGGAGTTGTTGTTTAAGGCATTTTAGGGGTTGGTTTCCTTTGGGATACTAGTGTACTTTTAAGTTCCTACTTTTCTTTTTAAAAAACGATGTTATAAAGAAAGTATGTTTTTATTAAAATAAATTAAGGATACGCGCGTGATAAATTTAAAAAGTATTGTTCTTTCAGGTAAAGAAGTTTTTCCGATTATTGAAGGTGGAAAAGGAATTAACGGAACAAACGGAAGAAGTAGCGGACATTTTGCTAAAGAAGGTTGTGTGGGGACAATTTCTTTGGTGAGTGCGGATTGCTATGACAATAATGGTAAAGTTATTATGGAGCGTTCAGCTCGGTTAAAACGCCAAGAACGCCATGAAGATTTGATTGCTATGGCGATTAAAGGGGGGATTACTCAGGCCAAGATTGCACATGAGATTGCAGGAGATAATGGACGAATCCATGTTAACGAACTTTGGGAATTGGCTGATTCTGAAACAGTTATCACTGAGGTTTTGAAAGGCGCGAAAGGGCTTATTCATGGTGTAACCTGTGGGGCTGGACTTCCTTATAAACTTGGTGAGATTGCTTCTGAACATGGTGTATATTATTATCCGATTGTTTCTTCTTCGCGTGCTTTTCAGATTTTATGGAAACGGTCGTACTCCAAATATGCAGAGTTTTTGGGTGGTGTGGTTTATGAAGATCCATGGCTTGCTGGAGGGCATAATGGTTTATCTAATGCGGAAAATCCAGAAGAGCCACAGGACCCATATAATCGTATTAAAGAGCTTCGCGCTACCTTAAATAAATTAGGGCTTTCTGAAACGCCAATTATTATTGCTGGTGGTGTATGGTGTTTGAGTGATTGGGAAAACTATCTAGATAATCCTGAGATTGGTAAAGTAGCATTTCAGTTTGGGACACGTCCGATGATTACGCAGGAAAGTCCTGTGAGTGATGCGTGGAAGAGAGTGATGCTTAATACGAAATCTGGTGATGTGGTTTTACAGCGGTTTAGTCCGACAGGGTTTTATTCTTCAGCGATTAAAAACAAATTTATGACACGGTTGATAGAACGTAAAGAAGGTGAAGTTGAATATCGTTTTGAGGTTCAAGATGAGTTTGATACACCTTTGGGGTTAAGCAATGTCAAGACGGTTTATATTAAAGCTCAAGATTTGGCAAAAGCAAATAATCAGATAAACGCAGGGTTTAGTGTTATTCAGGAAACGCCAGATGGTACGATTGTTTTCTTGACACCAGACGAATGGAAGGTGATGAAAGAAGATAGAGCAAAATGTTTAGGGTGTTTGTCGCAATGTCAATTTTCTGCGTGGTCTGGTGCGACGGGAACAACAGGAAAGCTTTGCGATCCACGTACTTATTGCATTCATAAAACATTGTTTGATATTTCGCATAATGGTAAGACAGACGATAATTTGTTGTTTGCAGGGCATCAGGTTTATCGTTTTCATGATGATCCACTTTATGCGAATGGATATATTCCAACAACGCATGAGTTGATTGAGGCGATTAAAGCTGGTAAATAAGTTCTATTTTTAGAAAAAGTTATGATACGGATAGCGATGTGTTATCCGTATTTTTTTGTGTCATTGTTTGAGAGAGGTTTGTTATTGACAAATAAGAAATAAATTTGTATAAATGACTCTATTATGCCTGTTAAAAATGGATAAAGAAAATCTTTAAAACTTATGGTTTGACGGGTAATAGGCAGATGATGTAATAATTAAAAAATAAAAAAAAGGAAAAATATGTTAGAAAATTTTGCGGATATGGTTCGGTACAGTTGGGAGAAAGTTCAACATGCATCAGAACACAAAGATAGCATGGTGGGGGAATATAGTTGCCAAATGCTATCGGTAGAGCATATTCGCGATGTTTGTCGCATTTATGAAAATTATAAAGGTTGTAAAGAGTTTTTGTATGTTCCATCAACAGAAGAAATTGAAAAAAATGTGATGTCTTCTGAGAGTTGTTATGTTGGGTTGTTTGATGGCGAGCAGAACCTTATGGGGGTTGCAAAATTAGAGAGATTGCGGTTTCCATATCCTTTTTTCGCCCTTCCGAAAGATGAACAAGCAGGTGAGGGAGATTGTTATGGCTTATCTGGTTTGTTGGTGGCAAGTGAACATAGAAACAAGGGGGTTGCGAAGAAGCTTGTAAATGCTTCACTTGGGGCCTTGTCTTTTTATGGGGCGAAAGGAATTTATGCGGATTGCGAATATCGTAATCAGGCAAGTTTTGCAACATTATCGCATACACTTGATTTTGTGGGGTTTGTTGATGGTCGCAACGGGGCGGAAGGTGAACAGTCGATTTATTTGACATTTTATAAAAATTGCGAAGAGAAATATCAAAAAAACAATGAGGGGATTGCACTTAATTTTGCTAACACCAAAACGCTTGATGATGTGGCAGAGGTTTTGCAAACACAATTACGTTCTATGGGGGAATATACACGTTTGACTACTCCATATCAAAAGGGGACTAATGAGCTTTATTTATTGAATACGCCTGTTTTGACACCAAAGATGAAACTTCTTTTAGAGCCAGAGCGCAAACGAAAGTTTAAGATTATTCAGCCCGTTGAACAAAATGTATCGGCTTTGGTGGGTGAGGGAATTGAACGTTAAGTGATTTTAGTTTATAGCGATATGAGGAGGTAAATCAGATGAAAACAGTAAAAGATATTCTTGCGGATTTGATAGCAATTAAATCAGACGGAGCAAGAGAAGGTGTTGATTGTTGTATAGACTATATTTCTGATATACTTTCAAAGTATGATGTTTGTTTTGAACGGGTGAAACACGCTGGAAACGAAAAAGAGAGCCTTGTAGCGGTGGTTAATCGGTCAAAGTTGCAAGATATTTCTGGTGGACTTTTGTTTTCAGGACATATTGATACGGTTTCGGCAAATGAGGCAGAGTGGCACGTTTTTCCCTTTGAGTTGACAGAGGTTTCTGGTAAACTTTATGGACGAGGGACTGTGGATATGAAATATTTTGCAGCCGTGCTTCTCTCGCAATTAGAAATGTTTAAAAAAGTGGGGGTTCCTATAATTTTGGTGTTTACTTCTGATGAGGAAACAGATGTTTGTGGGGCGAGGGCAGTGGTTTCTTTTTTGCAAAAGCGTCATATTTTTCCACGTTATGCCCTTATTGGAGAGCCGACAAATTTTAAGCAATGTGTGGCGAATAAGGGATATGCTGGATATAGGACGATTGTTAAAGGTGTTGCTGGGCATTCGAGCGCACCTGAGTTGGGCGTTAATGCGATATATGTTGCGACAAAGATTGTTTTAGAGATTGAGCGATTGAATGCTCAGTATATGCCACTTGGAACAACACTTAATGTTGGTGTTATGAATGGGGGGAAAGAACGTAATTCGATTGCCGATGAGGCGATTGTGGATTGGGAAATTCGCTATGTTTCTGAAGAGCATAAAGAGGCGATTTTGCAGGTGTTGAGTTTTTTTGAGAAGAACTTGGTTGAGGTGTATCAAGGTGCGCGTATTGAACAATTTCAACAAGAAACATTGCCTGCGTTTGTTGAGAAAGCTGATGGGCGATTAACTGAGATAGTGTCTGATTTATTACATACGGAGAAGCTTGCACTTAAATATGCAACGGAGGCTGGATTTTTCCAACAAGCAGGGATTGAAACGCTTATTTGCGGGGCAGGCGATGAAAATTTGGCACATACATCGGGCGAGTATATTTTAGAAGAAGATTTGAAACGTTATGTTCTGTTTTTGGAAGAATTTGTTAAGATTGTGCAAGAACGTGGTTTTTAGCTATTTTTTTATTGCATTTAAGTTAAAGCCTGTGTTATAGTGAGCGTATCAAAGAATTATTGTGGGTTATTATGAGCGAATGTCTGCTTGAATATCCACGTTTGTGTTATTTAAAAAATTATAATATGAATAAAAAAGTAATCCTCGTTACTGAGGGGTTGGGGTATGGCTTTTTTGCCTTGCTTGTCGCTAAAGCTTTCGAGCTTGTGCCGATTGCTTTTAGCTCCAAAGATACTCAGGCTGACTTTGAACAAGAAGTCGAACAGATTTATAGTAATTTATCTTTCTTTGCGCCTACGTTGCGTAAGGCTATGTGGTCGGAAAGGGAGACACTGCTCGAAAGCGGATGGGATGTTCGTCAGAGCCTTATTGACCGTGAAATCACCGTAGAAATGTGGGAAAAAATTGCTAAAGCAAAACTTGTTCCTACAATAGAGGAAGATTTGCCTCAATTTAGGCTAAACAAACACAACATCTTGTTTATTCCGCAGAAACTTCAAATAGGAGGGATGCGTGAATATTCAATTCCGCAACAGAGCCTTAGGCCAGAATATTTTTATTTCATGCAACAGGAGGCTCTTGTTTTAGGTCAACATTTTGATAAGGTTGAGGACCTTGAGAAGGTGGAAGATCTTACCTATGAATTTGACCTTTATGTTCCTGGAATGACGGAGAACGAAGAAGTGTTTGGTATTCGAGGGGTGGCACATAAGAAATTATGGAATCTGTATTCCCAGCTTGTTGGTTCAATAGGTGTTGTTGGCACGCATACATGGTATTTGCTTGCTTGCCGTCCAGAAGTTCCCCAAATTATTCTTTATAGTAAGGATTGTGTGGAGAACTGGGATGATATTGCAAAAACCTATCGGAACGCTGGATATCCAATCTATAGTTTCCGTTTTGAAAAAGGAACTAATAGCCAGATGTATAAGTTCATGAAAAGCGTGGCTGTGTGCTTCTGGTGTGATATTTGTTCGTACTGAAAGTGTAAAAAAAAGTAAACCGCTGACTTTATGTCAGCGGTTTGCTTTTTATATGGTGGAGAGATTTTTTTTATAGCCATTTGATGATTGTGAAACCGCCAATAAGGAGTATGAGGAAAATTATGGAGAGGAGATTTAGGTTTTTCTCAATAAATTCTTTCATCGGTTCGCCGTAGCGTTTTAGTAGCCATGCGATTAAGTAAAAACGGATGCCTCGAGCGAGAATAGAAGCAACGGTGAATACCACTAAATTTAGACGAACTGCACCACTTGCTATGGTGATAATTTTGTATGGGAATGGAGTGATGCCTGCACCAAAAACAATCCATGCGCCGTATTCGTGATAGTAATTTTCAAACTTCATAAAGCCGTCCATATAGCCATAAAACTCTAAAAGTGGGCGAGCGATTAGCTCAAACCCGAAAACACCGATGCCATAACCGAAATAGCCCCCAAGAACGCTTGCAATGGTTGCAATGGTTGCAATTTTATAGGCTTGTTTTGGGGTGGCTAATACCATTGGGATAAGCATAATATCTGGCGGAATCGGGAAGAATGAACTCTCGATAAATGAAATAGCAAAAAGCCACGTTAACGCGTTTTTCTTAGAGGCGAGGTTTAGGGTATAGTCATATATTTTTCGGGTTAAGTCTTTGAGAGCCATTTGGTTTTTCTTTCGATTGAGTTCCTAATGGCTTTAGATTTAATTCAAAAATTGTTCGACTTCCTTAACATTTTGTTTGTTTTCCACATAAAATGTTTTGGGGTGGGCAAAAAGCTTTTGCGATTTGCTTAATGCTGGTTCAAAATTGATGCAAATGATAGTGGGGGAATTTTTAGCCATATAGGCCAGAGCTGAGTTAATGTTATGCACTTCAAACATTGAATATCCTGCTTGTTTGACAGATTGAGAAAAATCAGAACGTTCATAGGGTTTTAAGTTTATGTATAGAATATGATGTTTTTTGTTGCCGATGCAATAACTTTCTAAAATGTGTAACAGGCTGCGCTTTGCCTCATCATGCGAAAGATAATGACTGATTGCGGGGTGATATATCAAAGCGTTTGGTGCTTCTGAAACAACAACGAGCGGAATAGTTGAACGCTCAAATTTACGTTCTAATGAAGAAATAAAATCTAAAGGTGTTTGACGTGCAAAGTCAAAAAGCAATACATCTGGGGTGATTTCTTTGTGGTATAGGGTAAATTTATGCAGGTTATCAGTATCAAATAAGAAATAGCCCATTTGTTCTAAATCTTGATGATAAAGGGCTTTGTTGACGTCGTTATTATTATATAAAAAGATGTTGCCAAGGTGCCGCATATATTTCCTCCGTGGGTTGTGTTGTTTTATTCGGTGTTTAATATAATGCGATATGAGGTGGATTTTAAGGGCGAGTTTGTTTTAAATATGCTTCAAAAGTGTTTTCTAGGAGCATCGCGATTGTCATAGGGCCGACACCCCCTGGAACTGGCGTGATGTAAGAGGCGGTTGCTAGTGCATCATTAAAGTATACATCACCTTTTAAGCCAAGTTCTGTGCGATTTATGCCAACATCAATCACGATAGCGTCGTGTTTGATATGTTCTTTGGTGATAAATTCTGGTTTGCCGATTGCTACGACGAGAATATCCGCAGTTTGACAAAGTAAAGCAAGGTTTTTAGTGTGTGAATGGGCAATCGTTACGGTGCAATTTTCTTGCAAAAGCAAGTGTGCGGTGGGGAGGCCGACAATTTGCGAACGTCCAATAACAACGGCGTTTAATCCACTTAAATTCGGGGAGATGTGTTTCAGGAGTTTGATAATTCCTTTGGGAGTGCAGGGGATAAATGGGGTGGTGTTTTTTTGTTGGAGTTGGCTGATGTTTAGGGGATGAAAACCGTCTACATCTTTTATGGGGGAGATTGTTTGTAAAATTTTTTGTGTGTTAATATGCTTAGGTAGTGGGAGTTGAACCAATATGCCATTAACTGAAGAGGTGTTGTTTAAGGTAGTGATGAGGTCAATCAACTCAGCTTCGGTGGTGGTTTCGGGGAGTTTGTGTGTTTGCGAGATGATGCCAATGGTAGCGCAAGCTTTTTCTTTGTTTTTGACATAGATTTCACTGGCAGGGTCTGTGCCAACAATGATGACAGCCAAAGATGGCGCAGAAGGAAGAACTTCGATTTTTTCTTTTAGTTCGTTTTTGATGGTTTGAGAGAGTTTTTTTCCGTCAAGAATTTGCGCTGTCATTTAAGACCTCCAGTTCTTTTAAAAGAAGGTTAGTTTCATCTGGGCTAGAGGGAGTGAGGGTTAGGCGTTTGTAGCGGTCTGTTTCACCACTTATTAGATTAAACGCGGATTTGCTTTGATGAAGAAGTTTGCTTAAAAATTTAATTAACTCTTGGTTTGCTTTGCCTTTTTCAGGAACGGCATTAAGGTTGATTTTTAAGTAGTCTTGCCCATGTTCATCGGTGAATATGCCTGATATTGCACATTTTGAAGAGTTCGGTGTTACCCGAACTCTTAAAATAAAACCAGTTGGTGTTTGTTCATAAAACATGGGTATTCGGTTAGCTATTTAGAGCTAAACGTGTTGTTTCTAAGATGTGTAAAACAAATAGAAGAGCAACAATTAAAACATACGGAGAAATATCAAACCCTTGAACAGGTTTAATGCGTTCACGCAGTTTGGCATATACTGGTTCGGTAACCATGTGTAACATTGTCAAGAACTTTTTAAACGCATCGCCACCTTGACCGATGACCTTAAAGTGCATACACCAATACAAAGTAACATTGGTAATGGTTAAAATAAAGTAGCCTTCTAATATCAACTCAATACACCAGAGGATAGATTCAAGCATGATTTCCATAGTTTTACTCCTAATTTTTCGGTTTTAATTTAACGTGTTTGGCTGTTGCGAGAAGGCGTTGAGCGATGAGGCTTTTTGCTTTTTTCCGCAGGAGCTTTTGTACGTTGATTAGAAACAGTGTCTTGTTCACTTTGGCGTATCATATATAGGACGTTCCTTTTTAGATGGTCAAAATATGAAAAGTCATCTGTTAATTCTTCTTGTGAGGTATCTTCAATAAATTCATTTAATTTCAGGTTAATATTTTGAAGATTATTTATTTTTAGTCCTAATAGTTCGTTACAATATTTGCAGTACATATGTAGCTTGTCTTTGTTAATTCGAACTTGGTCTGTGGTGTTTTTGACGATACTACGCATTTCTCGCAGGCGTGCTAGCTTAAATGTTAGCAAGTCTATCTTTTCTTTGTTATATTTTGCGCCTGCTGCTTGGTAGAGGGCTAAACAGAGCAATATCTCTGTTTCTCGGTCATAGCTCATGTTGATAAAGTCATGCCGTTCTGCTATGTCTTGTTCAGTTACATCGCCGTCAGTGGTGTTTTTGACAATCTCTGCAGTGGCACTTATCCACCGATAATATTCGTTGATAGAAGATGTTTCGCAACTTGTGTTCTCAATCAAATCTGCAATTTGCGCATCAAGCGAATATGGGATAAAACTTTTTTCAGAGCGATCTTTTTCAATATAATCTGCTAAATTTTTACGAACAGTAGATATTTCATATTTTTTGTTGTTTATCTCCAGAGGATATTTTTGTGGTGCAAAAATAACTTCATTTGTAAGAATCGCGTTTTCTGTTTTGGAGGCAGACGGATATTGCTTTTTCAAATGCTTTTTTACGAGCTGATAGTAATTTGATTTTTGAGTGCTGTTTTGTTTCATGTTCGCCTCCTATTTGGTTGGGGTTTCATTGAAAATTAGATTAGCTTGTTCTAGCCAAATAATCCTGTCAACAATCCATGAGCTTATTTCAGATACCTTTGTTGGGGGAATATTCATAGCTTCGGCAATGGTACAAATAAACTGTCCTTCAGAATCGGTAAATTCATTGTCTGTATATGCTAGGGCAAACATATTTTTCAGAAGTTCAAGCGCAAACAATCTATTTCTTATTTTACTTGCCATAGAAAGGCAAAATTTTTGCGATTTTCTAAAATAATCAGGTTTTACTTCCTCGTTCATTGTTTGGGCGATGTCGTTGATAAAATCTGTTTCTTCGGGTCTAATTTTTCCATCTATGGCAGATAGAGCGCAAAGAATAACTATAAAAGCGATTTTCTCGTCTTTTTTTAGTTGTTTGAAGTGTGTTTTATCTGCAATCATGGAATTACTCCTTTATGTATAATATGATTCTGACAGAAAAACAACAATGTTGCAATAAGAAAAACACGGTTTTGAAGAAAATCCGTATTGTGTGTAAAATTTGTTTGAAAAAATGAAAGAATGGTGTTATACTATTTAGCATTAACAAGAAGTTTATGTTTATAGATAAAAGGATATGGTTAAGAAATATTTTATTAAAACTTTTGGTTGCCAGATGAATGTGTATGACTCAAACAGAATGGCAAACATGTTGGAAGAAATGGGCTTTAAGAAAGCATCAAGCGTTAGAGAGGCTGATGTTGTTGTGCTTAATACTTGTCATATTAGAGAAAAAGCAGCAGAAAAGGTTTTCTCTGATTTAGGAAGAATATACGAAATCAAACAAGAACGCGCGCTGGAGGGAAAAGACACTGTGATTGGTGTTACGGGGTGTGTGGTTCAGGCGGAAGATACACAGATTATGAAACGTGTGCCATATGTTGATTTTGCATTAGGACCACTTCGCTATTTTCGCTTGAAAGAAGTGGTTGAAGAAATTTTCAATAAACGAGAAAGCAAACTTTTGGATACGGAATTTTCCGCAGAATCGAAATTTGACCATTTGCCAGAAAACAAAGCAGAGGGTGGTTGCTCTTATTTGGCTATTCAAGAAGGGTGTAATAATTTCTGCACATATTGCGTTGTACCATATACTAGAGGAGTTGAGGTTTCTAGACCTGTTGAAGAAATTTTGCAAGAGGCGAAAAGGTTGGTTGCGACGGGGAGCTTGGAACTTAATTTGCTTGGGCAGAATGTGAACTCTTATCATGGTGAAGATGCAAATGGCAAAGAGCGTAATTTAGATTATTTGATTAACAAAGTGGCGGAGATTGATGGCTTAAAGCGAATCCGCTATACAACATCATATCCTGCAGATGTGGACGATGATTTGATACGTTGTCATAAAGAGATTGATAAATTGATGCCATATTTGCATTTGCCAATACAATCTGGCTCAGATATTGTGTTGAAGCGAATGAATAGACGGCATACACGTGATGATTATTTGCGTGTGGTTGAGAAGCTTAAAGAAGCGAATCCGAATATTGGAATGTCATCAGATTTTATTGTTGGTTTTCCTGGGGAAACTGATAAAGATTTTGAGGCTACTCTTGATGTTGTTAATCGGGTGAAATATATTCAAGCTTTCTCCTTTAAATATAGTAGACGAGCGGGAACGCCAGCAGCCGAAATGGAAGACCAGATTGAAGAAAAGGTTAAAAAGGAACGGCTCCAAGTGTTGCAAGATTTGTTGTTTGACTATCAAACGAAGTTTAATCAAGCAAGTATTGGCAAGGTTATGCCTGTGTTGTTTGAATCTAAGGGCAGACATAAAGGTCAGCTTACAGGAAGAACGCCTTATATGCAAAATTTGTATGCAGAGGCGGATAATTCATTACTTAACAAAATTGTTGAGGTTCGGGTTACTGATGCTTCAACAAACTCTTTAGGTGGGGAGGTACTTTAAAATGGCAGAATTAAGTTTTGAGATGTTTAACAATCAGCTTTTAAAGGTGTTGGTGGGGGTTAATGATGAAAACATCAGACTAATTGAGCAGATGTTAAATGTGGAGATTTTGAGCTTTGGAAATCAAATAACCATTAAAGGGACGGCAAAAGATATTGAAAATGCGAAAACAACAATGGATATTTTGTATGAAAAAGCGAGCAAGGGCTTAGTGATTGGTGAACAGGAGGTTAAGGCGGCGGTACGTATTGGCGGTGGCAGTGGTACTGCTGATGAAAAGCAGTCTTTAAGCCAAATTGTATTAAAAACGAAAAAGCGTTCTATTTATCCGCGGTCTGCTACACAAGCACAATATATTACCGCGATGATGAACAATGAGCTTGTTTTTGGTTTAGGCCCTGCTGGTACAGGTAAAACATATTTGGCGGTGGCTTTGGCGGTTACGATGATGTTAGAAGGGGCGATTGATAAAATTATTCTTTCTCGTCCTGCGGTTGAGGCTGGTGAAAATTTAGGTTTTCTTCCTGGGGATTTGAAAGATAAAGTTGACCCATATTTAAGACCTCTTTATGACGCCTTGTATGAGATGTTACCTGCTGAACAGGTGGATAAAAAGTTAGCTTTGGGTGAGATTGAGATTGCTCCACTTGCATTTATGCGTGGGCGTACACTCTCTAATGCGTTTGTGATTTTAGATGAAGCGCAAAACACAACTCCAATGCAGATGAAGATGTTCTTAACTCGTTTGGGTGAAAACTCTCGTATGGTGATTAACGGTGATTTGAGTCAGGTTGACCTTCCTCGAGGGGTGGTTTCTGGTTTGCGTGATGCGTTAGATACATTGCATGGAATCGGTAATATTGCTTCGGTTAGCTTCTCAGCATCTGATGTGGTTCGTCATGGGTTAGTTGCTAAAATTGTGAAGGCATATGAAGAGAAAAACAAGAAGGCACAAGATGAATAGTAAGATTGTTCTTAATGTTGTTGAAGAAAACTCGATGTGGACAGAGGCGGTTGATTTTGATGCGTTTAAGGTTGCACAAGAGTTGAAAGATTTGGCTTTTCAATATGTCGCAGATGTCGCAGAACACGCGTTGCTTGTTAAAGAGCAGACATATAATGTTAATGTGTGTTTGAGTGATGATGAACACGTTCATAGGCTTAATCTGGATTTTCGTGGAATGGATAAACCAACTAATGTGTTGTCTTTTGCGAATATTGATGACGATGAGTTTTGGGACTCGCTTGACGATATGGAAGATGCGGAACTTGGCGACATTATTTTGGCGTATGAAACATTGGCTCGAGAGGCAGATATTAAAGGAATAAGTGTTTATGCGCATTACTGTCATTTGCTTGTACATGGATTTTTACATCTTTTAGGTTTTGACCATCAAGATGATAAAGAAGCTGAAGAAATGGAAAGTTTAGAAACGGAAATTTTGGCACAGTTTTGTATTGATAATCCATATCAGGAAGCGGAAGAAGCCTAATGTTTTTAACAAATTATGTGGTTCGGCTTGGGTTATCATTTAGATTTGAAGTTCTGCTGTCGTTTTTTGCTGGGGCGTTAGCAACGTTAATTTTTCCACCATTTTCAGGAATGTGGCAGGGGTATGTTGCCTTTGTGGTGTTTTTGGCGTTTTTGTTTAGGAAAGAACGTTCTAGAAAAGAGTTGTTTTGGCTCTCTTATGTGTTTGGCTTTTCGTTTTATGCGATTGGTTTTAGTTGGATTAACAACGCATTGATGATTGATGATAATGCGTTTAGTGCATATGTTCCGTTGGTTTTTGTGGCGACTGGGGCGTTTTTTGGGTTGTTTTTGGGGTTTCCTGCTGTATTTTCTTATTGGGGGAAAGGAATATATGCGCGAGGGCTATTGTTTTGTTTGTTTTTTGTGTTGTTTGAGTGGATACGGAGTTTTATTTTTACAGGTTTTCCGTGGAATTTATTAGGGACAGCACTTAGTTTTAATCCATATTTGATTCAAGGGGCGTCGTATGTTGGAACATACGGATTATCGTTTGTGCTTTTAGTGTTATTATGTGGTGTGGCTTTTTTGTGTATGGGGATTGCGCGGAAAAGTTTTTATAAAGGGGCGTTAGGTTTTATTGCATTGCCTGTAATGTTTTTATGGGTGATGGGGAGAATGTATCAGCCAATGGAAGAGGGTGAACTTAAAGTTCGTTTGGTTCAACCGAATATTCCGCAAACACTTAAATGGTACCCTCAGTTGGCTTATAAAAATTTTCGTCAGTATATTGATTTGAGCAAGAGTGAACCACTTGATGATGTTAATATAGTTGTTTGGGGAGAAACGGCATCTCCTTATTTTTTAGATAGAGATGAAGAGCATCGGCAAGAAATTACACAAGCTATTCCTGAAAATGGTTTTTTGATTACGGGATTGTTGCGTGCTAATATTGTTAATGGGGAAGTTGTTCTTTATAATTCTTTGTTTGTGCTAGATAAAGAGGGCGATGTTAAAGATTATTACGATAAGGTGCATCTTGTTCCATTTGGAGAATATTTGCCATTTAGGGAATATCTGCCAGAATTTATGACACCAGTCGCAAATGTGGTTGGAAATTTAGCCCAAGGTGAGCCTTTTAAAAATATTTGGGTTGAGGGGTTACCTTTAATGGGAGGGGCTATTTGCTATGAAAGTATTTTCCCAAAGGAAGTTCTTAACCCAGAGAAAAAGCCAGAGATTTTGTTAGTGTTGGCAAATGATGGTTGGTATGGGATAAGTGCTGGTCCGTATCAACATTTAGCATCTGCGCAGATGCGTGCAGTAGAAGAGGGGATTACAGTGGTACGTAGTGCTAATACTGGAATTAGTGCGGTTGTTTATCCGAATGGAGATATTTTAGGTCGAATCGGATTAGATGTTGAGGGTGTTTCTGATGTGTTTTTGCCTAAAATTTTAAGTAAACAGACGTTTTATGGACGTTGGGGGAATCGGTTGCTGTTGGTTATTTGGGTTGTATTTTTGCTTTTAGTTGTTTTTGTGCAACTAATAATTGAACGATTGAAGCTAAAATCAAACTAGCAGGGTGTATGCTTATTAAAAGTTGTATAATTCTATGAAAAGTTGTTGCTTTTTTTTGTGTGGTGTGCTAACTCATTATATGAACGAATTGTAACTTTTAAGGAGACTAATTATGCCCCGTGGACGGAAGAAAAAATCTGAAATGATATTACCAGATGGAACAATAGAGAGTGGGGTTGGCCCAATGGATGCTCATGTTGGGAGCAGAATTTGCGCAAGAAGAAGACTTTTGCAACTAAGCCAAAAAGAGATGGCTGATTCTTTGGGGATTACCTTTCAACAAGTGCAGAAGTATGAAAAAGGTGTGAATCGCATTGGTGCTGGACGATTGTTTAATATTGCACAGCTTTTAGGTGTTGATGTGGATTACTTTTTTGATGATGTGAAATCTGATGTGTTTTCACGTTTGCCTTCATATAAAAAAGCTTATAGTTCTGGCTTTTTGTGTGAAGACCAGATTGAACAGAGTTTTGACCCGATGGCAGGTGCTGAAGCAACAATGTTATTAAAAGCTTTTTATTCTTTGCCTTCAAAAGCAAGAAACGCATTATTAACGATGCTGACAAGCCTTCGTGAAAAAGAGGATAACGGAGTTGATGCGTAATCTTGGAGAAGATTTTTCTTTGCCAAAGTTTTTTGGACGAAGAAAAGGTCGGGTTGTTCGTAAAGCCAAACAGTTTTTGCTAGAAAATTTATTACCTCAGATGAAAGTTTTTTCTAGGGAAGATTTTTCTGACCAAGCGATATTTGCTCTAAATGGTGGAGAGCGTTGTTTGGAGATTGGTTTTGGCGATGGACAACATCTCTTTGGACAGGCAAAAAACAATCCCCAGAACGTATATGTTGGTGTGGAGGTTTTTCAAAATGGTGTGGCGAATCTTTTGACGCTCATTACAGGAATAAAAGAAGGTGATAATCTGCCTGAAAGTGTTAGATTGGAAGATTATGGCGTACGTAATATTCGTGTTTTTGACGATGATGTGCGCAAGATGTTTCAAAATATTCCTGATGGCTTTTTTGATAAAGTATTCCTACTTTTTCCAGACCCATGGCCAAAAAAGAAACACGCAAACAGACGTTTTGTTAACCCAGATAACCTAAAAGAGGTGGCTCGTGTTTTGAAAAAAGGGGGATTGTTTCGTGTGGCGACGGATCACCCTGTTTATAAACGTCATGTGTTGCGTACGATGTTTGAGTGTCCATTGTTTTATTGGACGGCTAAGTGTGGGGCTGATTGGCGTAATGAGCCAGAAGATTGGGTGCAAACTAAATATCAGCAAAAGGCTCTGCGCGAGGGACGGCGTCCTGTTTGGTTTGATTATCGCAAGGTCTAGTGTTTGAAAATTAAGAATTTTGTAGATAGAAAGTGGTGTTATGCCACTTTTTTTGTGGTTTGTTTTAACGTTGTTGCTGATTATATAAATCTGCTAGATTTACGGTTTGGTGTTTTTTTAGCTGTTCTTCTTTTTTTGCAACGAGTTCTTGATATTTTTGGGCTAATTCTTTTGCTCCAGCTAGTTCGATTTCGGTATATTGTTTAATTAGTAAGGGCGTTATCATGTTGAGTTTGGATAGTTCATCAACGCCATTTGCCCGTCCTTTGCCAGGAACCCAAGTTTTAACCTTTTCTTTTAAGGCATTTGTTCCTCTTTCCCATGAGATTTGGAATTGGCTACGGAGTGTTGTTGTTTTGGCAGAGGATAGAGCGGCTTGTCCATTGCCTTTCCAGTTTATGTGGCTGATTGCTGCGGCAATGGCATAAGTTGGGATACGGGTCGCATCAAGATTGCCTTCTTTGTTTTTTAAGTTCATGCTTAAAGCTAAAGCGAGCATAACTTGTTTGGGTTTACCGACGCGCCCTAAAGAAAAAGATGTTAAGTTGTAATCTTCTAGAGTTTGTTGCATAAAGTCGTCTGATGGTAACATCTCAGTAAGACAAAGATAATTCTTTGTTGTGTTTGATAAGGTTTTGTTTCGTGCTTTTTCTTCTTTGGCGATAAATTTTTTTAATTGGGGAGAGGCAATCTTTGTCCACGCTGTGTCGTCTAGTTTAATGCTCATAAAAATATTGTTTTGAATAAGCGTGCTGCGTTCTTCCATGGAGCGAGTTGCTCCTGTTTCGTCAAAGTATTTTTTTTCTAAATGGCTAAGTGCAACATCAAGAAGAGTTTGTCCTTCTTTTTGTTCTTTCATAAGTTGTTGTTTTAAGGCTGGTGAGGGTGAAAATTTTAACAAGGGTAATACATATTTTCTGGTTTGTGGATTGATTGCTAAGTATTTTGTATATAATTCAACCCCTGTGTCATTCATTTGTGATGGACTTTTGTATTTTCCTGAAGGATTTATAAGTTTGAGGTCTACTTCATAATGAATAATTTGATCCTCGTTTTCTTTGGGGGTATATGTTCCGCATTCGCTTCGATATATTAAGCTTAGTGTGTTTGCACGAGTTACCTCTTGGGCTAAAACACGTTTAAGCTCGATTTCGCCAGTTTGTTGGTATTTTTCAGCGTTAATGATGTAAGTGTATTCGTCTTTATCATAAAAGTGAGCGTCTTTATCTGCTATTTCGGGAATATCTTCAAAACGATGATATACTTTTTGAGGGGTGCGTTTTGTTTGCGTTGATTTGCTTTGAATTGTGTGCGCTATTGCTTGGGTTGACGTTGGAGGTAATTCTTGATGTTCTGATATTCCAGACATACTTGCTCCAGCCAATAGTATGCTTGCGCCAGTTATTTTTGCAATTCTAGACATTTGCTCTCCTTTTTTTTGACTTTTTTATACGTCATAATATATCACTAAAAAAGGGAAAAGTCTATATCTTTTTTGTGCGTTTTTGGGGCAATTCTGTTGCTGGGGAAAGGGAAAGTTTTTTTGTTTGGAATGATATTGAGGGACTATTCTTTTAAAAGGTAGTGGAAAAGTGTTACTTTTTAAAGGTAAAATTAAATTTTATGTATTAAATTATAGCGAAACTCAGAGATTTTTGTCTTTTGGGTTTATAAAAGTAATAATTTTAAGGAAATAAAAATGGTATCATTAGCAGA
>CAZRHI010000014.1:0-18922 GCA_964599945.1 uncultured Acetobacter sp.
GTATAGTTACATTTTTTAAAATTTCAAATAATATAATTTATTATATTTTTGTTGTTGGGTAAAATTTTTTAAACATTTATTTAACATTATGTTTTAGGGTGTTAGATGTAAAAAACATTTTTTTAGAGGGAAAGATGACTGAGCCAATACGTTTGAATAGAAAAGTGCAACAAAAAAGTATTTGGGATATTTTGAAATTTGCAACAAACCACTATTACGATAGAATTTTGCGTGCCTTGTTTATCACATTGTTGTTTGTTCTTGATTTTGTGATGTTTGTTTATTCTATTAACGGACGGTTGTGGGAAGAAGGTGTTTTTAATGAGGCGATGCTCAATATTTTTGGGGGCTTTTTCTCAATCTCACTCATCATTATGTTTTTGCTTTCGTTTTCTGGTATGGCACAGAATATCTTTTGTGGAATCTTTGTACTCTTGATTACAATTATATTCTTAAACCAATTTGCTTTGTTTGATGTGGATACATTTATTGAACGCTGGCTAGATGAGCATGCTAGTTTTATTAGCTTTTTGGGGTTTCTTCCATCGTCTTGGATAACTGGTTTGTTTTTGGGGGCTTTGGTTTTTCTATCGTTTCGTTATACGTTGATGATTGCGGTTATTTCCATGGCGTTAGCAGGGTCTATTGCGATTGGAGTATATCGTACAGAATTAGCTGTTGCGGCTGTTGGTGAATATCGTACAGTTCAAGAAGTTGAAACAGTGCAGAATAGTGGGCAAGAACATAATTTGATATATATTATGTTACCGAAGTTTCCTTCTTATCATTTCTTAAGCACAGTTAAAGATATAAATTTCCGTGAGTTGCGGGATATGATGGTTGGTTTCTATGCTGTTAATAGCTTTGAAATTTATCCAAATGCGTTTGTACAGAAAGATGATGCGATTAGCAATATTGTGGATATTTATAATCAAGTTAATTATGGCAGCACGTCAAGTGGTATTCGTGGCTATGCAGCTATTTTGAATGATTGGGATTTTGTTCATGGTGCATTAGATGATGTGTCATTGGAAGAAAATAAATTATATGACTATTTAGGGCAGAAAGGCTATAAGATTAGCACATACGCAATGCCTCAATTTAATTTGTGTTATAAAAATGGTAATATAAATACGGATCGCTGTGTTTTGAAGCAATATGATTCAGTCAAATTATATGATAAAAAAAGCTCATTAGAGAAAAATATTTATGCCTTATTGGGTGAGTGGGTAATGAGTATGCGTAGCAAAGAGTTGAAATCTGTTGCTAAGATGCTTATTGATATGTCGCCACTTAAAGGACTGAAAATTTTGTCTGAGAATCGTCGCTTATCTATTGAGGGTACGCCGATGATCTTTAATAAACTTTACGAAGATTTTGAGTATGACCGTAAGGGGTTTGCTTATATGAGTTTTGTAGAGTTGCCATCAGATTTATATATTTATGACGAATTTTGTAAATTAAAACCAAGAAAAGAATGGATATCATTGAAGGATAACTCTCTTTATTCTACTAACATTGATGAGAAACGCAGAGCTTATGTGGAACAGACTAAATGTTTGATTGGTATGATGCAAATTTATTTGGAAAATATTTATAAGAATGAAAAAATAGCTAATACCGACGTTATCATTCAAGGTGTTAGCCCTGTACGAGAATTAGCTGGAATGGTTACTGGAGATTATGGTAATTTTGTTGCAAATAAGTTAGTGAGCTTGGGTATTCGTCGCGGTAATAATGCGAGTTTCTTGGTAAATACTGATATTTGCTTGGCTAGTGATATTACGAAATCTCATATTTTAGGTGAAAAATTCTGCTATTCATTAGATGCGATGAAGATGCGTACTGATGAGATGTTGAATTTGGAACATAACTTAGTCAATAATTCGATTATTCGTGGTAATAAAATTTCTACTATTGCAACGAACTATCGTGATTGGTATGCGGAGTTTAGAAAACGTAATGGGCAGTATTTGGTTGCGCAAAAGAAGGTTATTCCGCAAATTTTGACAAATACTATGCCGTTGGGTGATGAGGAAAACTCTGAAAACAATACAGAGGCGGAAGCTATGCCTGTTTCTGAGGAAGCTGTTTCTGATGCTTCCGTTGTTATGGAACCGCAAGAGAATGCTCCAGAAAATGAGGGGCCAGAGGTTTCTCTTGAGGCTGATGAATCTTTAGCGCAAGAGGAAGCTATGTCTGAAGAAAATCAAGAGAGTGGTGCGCCAGAGGTTGCTGAAGAGAATGAAGCATCTGAACAGGAAGAAAGTTTGGAGCAGGCTGAATAAAGTTGGTTAATTCTTGATTAAATACTTGTCAAAGCCTAAAAAATGTGTTAGCAACTTTAGTTATGTTGTAAGATATTGGTAACAGAGGTTTATGCAGATACGCAAGTATGTCAAAAATAAGCGATCAGTCGTGGCAATGTTTTTCTTGGGCATTGTGCTGGTGTTGTCGTTATTTGCAGAATTTATTGCAAATGATAAGCCGATTGTGCTTAAATATCAAAACGAGTATTATTTTCCTGTTATGAAAGTTTATACTGATGCTCGTTTTGGAGGAGATTTTCCGACTGAGGCAAATTATAAAGACCAGTTTATTCGGAACAATATTGAGGAAGATGGCTATATGATTATGCCTCTTGTGGAGTTTTCTTATAATACGGTTGATTATGAATTAAATGAGCCATTTCCAGCACCTCCCTCTAAACGGCATTGGTTAGGTACAGATGAGGAAGGGCGTGATATTTTGGCTCGTCTTCTTTATGGAATCCGCCTGTCGTTTGCTTTTGCGTTTTTATTAACTTTACTTTCCTCTATTATTGGCATTTTTGCAGGTGCAGTGCAGGGTTATTTTGGTGGCAAAGTTGATATTGTGTTGCAGAGGTTTATTGAGATTTGGGACTCGATGCCTCAGATGTTTGTTTTGATTATTGTGGCGAGTGTGTTTGTGCCAAGTTTTTGGACGCTTTTGTTTATTTTGTTATTGTTTTCGTGGACAGAGCTAACAGGTATGGTTCGGGCGGAGTTTTTACGGGCTAGAAATTTTGAATATGTTAAAGCGGCGAAAGCGATTGGCGTGAGTGATTTTAGGATTATTGTTCGACATATTTTACCCAATGCGCTGGTTACAACGGTAACATTTGTTCCATTTATTTTGGCGGGAGCTGTGGTTGCTTTGACGGCGTTAGACTTTTTGGGGCTAGGGCTTGGATATAACTATCCCTCTCTTGGTGATTTGGTGCGTCAAGGAAAAGATAATTTGCAAGCTCCGTGGATTGGGCTTAGCGTTTTTTGCGTATTGTCCTTATTGTTGACATCGCTTATATTTATTGGTGAGGGTGTACGCGACGCTATGGATAAGAGGAAAAGATGACGGCGACGGTGTTAGATGTTAAAAGCTTGAATGTTCGTTTTATTCGTGAAAACGGAGGGTTGTTTTCTGCGGTTTATAATAGTAGTTTTTCGGTTGATGAGGGGGAAGTTTTAGCTATTGTTGGGGAAAGTGGTTCGGGAAAATCTGTAACAGCACTTTCACTTATGGGGTTAATTGATCCCAAAAAGGTTTTATATACAAGTACTAATTCCATAGAATTTGAGGGACATGAATTGACGGCTCTTACAGAGGCTGAATGGCGAGAGCTTCGTGGGGGAAGAATTAGTATGATTTTTCAAGAGCCGATGAGTTCGCTTAATCCGTTGATGAAGGTTGGCGAGCAGATTATGGAAGTAATTTTAGTACATAGAAAAGTAAGTAAAAAGCGAGCATATGCTCGGGCGCGTTATCTGTTGCGGCTGGTTGGAATTGAAAATGCTGATGAGAGGATGAACGCGTATCCGTTTGAGCTTTCGGGTGGACAAAGGCAACGTGTGATGATTGCGATGGCTGTTGCAAACAACCCGAAAGTTTTGATTGCTGATGAGCCAACCACAGCTTTAGATGTTACAGTGCAAAAACAGATTTTAGATTTGATTTTAAATCTCAAAGACCGATTAAAAATGGCGGTGGTGTTTATTTCTCATGACTTAAATGTTGTACGCAGAATCGCAAATAAAGTGGTGGTGATGCGTCATGGTGTGATTGTGGAACAGGGGAGTGTTGGGAATATTTTTAATGCTCCAGCGCATCCTTATACGAAAGGGCTTTTAGAGGCGTTTGCCAAAACGGGCATAAGTGAGGATTTTAAAGCGCGGAAGTTAATGGAAGCAAGACATATTTCTGTACGCTTTCCGATAAAGAAAAATCTATTTGGTAAGGTGATTAAAGAAATTACCGCGGTTAAAGATGTTTCGTTAGCTCTATATGAAGGAAAAACACTTGGTGTTGTTGGCGAATCTGGCTCGGGGAAAACGACACTTGGAATGTGTTTGGCAGATTTAATTTGCTATCAAGGGGAGATTTTGACAGCTAAATCTGTGCAGATTCATAATGAGAAAGATTTTCGTAAAAATGTTCAGGTGGTTTTTCAAGACCCTTATAATTCGCTTAATCCGCGGATGACGATTGAAGAGATTGTGGGCGAGGGGATTAAGGTGCATTTTCCGAAACTAAGCAAGGTTGAGTGTCGGGAGCGCGTTAAACAGTTTTTGAGTGCTGTGGGACTTGGGGATGAAGATATTTTGACGCAATATCCGCATGAGTTTTCTGGTGGGCAACGTCAGCGTATTGCGATTGCTAGAGCACTGGCTGTTGAACCTAAAATTATGATTTTAGATGAGCCAACATCTGCGTTAGATGTTACTGTGCAGGCGGAGATTATTAAGTTATTAAAGAAGATTCAAAAGGAAACGGGGATTGCATATTTGTTTATTTCTCATGATATGAGAGCGATTAGGGCGATTGCAAATGAAGTGGCGGTGATGAAAAACGGCGTGATTGTAGAACGTGGGACGGTGAGTGATGTGTTTAACTACCCACAAACGCCATATGCACAAGAATTGATAGGTGCTTCGCTTTGTCAAAAACGTTGAAAACAAGGGTGTGGAACGTCGTATAATGAAATATTTTAGTCGTTTTTATATTTTAGCTATTGTTGTCTTTTTTTTGAATATTGGGGTGATTTTGTTTCATTATTCGCAAAAAAGTTTGTTTCATATTGATGAGATTTTTTCATATGCGCATGCAAACAGCACAACAGTGGCTTTTTTAGACCCGAGTATTGATTCGTCTTTTAAACATCTTGAAGTTTTGCAACATCGTTGGCTTGATTATACATTGTTTCAGCATTGGCTGACAGTGCAAGCAGGGGAAGAAACGAGCTATGCGCATATTTGGCGCAATATGGCTAAAGATGTGCATCCTCCGTTGTATTTTGTTTTGTTGCATGCGATTTGCTCGTTTTTTCCTGATGTATTTAGTAAGTGGTTGGGTGGAAGTCTTAATCTGCTGGCGTTTGTGTTGACATTTTGGCTTTTATATAAGTTAGCCATATTATTGTTACGAGATGAGAAAGTTGCGTTGGCTGTATCTGTTTTATGGGGATATTCCAGTGTGGGTATAGCTTCGGTGTTATATTTGCGAATGTATGCGTTGCAGACCTTGTTTGCGGTGGGGTTGTGTTATGAAATGGCTAAAGTGATAAAAGAAAATTCGGCTGATGGGAAGCGATTATTAGCGATATTTTTATATTCCGCTATGGGAATTTTGACACAATATAATTCGTTGATTCTTTCTTTTGCGGTTGCAATAGGGAGTGGAGCTATTTTTTTGTTTCGGCGTAACTATATGCTTTTGTGGCGATTAGGCATGAGCTTGGCTTGTAGTGTCGCTGTGTTGTTTGTTATTTTTCCGCCTGCTTATGATGTGTTGCTTAATTCTTCGAGGGGGAAGGAAGTTATTGGTGCTTTGGTAGCGTATAAAGATAATCCTTTTATGATTATTGATATTATTTCTTTATATCGGCGTTTGTTGAAGGTTTGCTTCTCTGATTTGTTTAGTTTTAGACAGTGGGAAATGGGGGCGTTGGTGATGTGTGCTGCTTTGGGAGTGATGTGGTGCAGGCGTTGTAGTATCAGGCAAAATGTGGTTGTGATATGGCTGTTTGGTGTTTGCCTAATGGTGGGGAGTTATATTGATTTTTGTATGCCACAGATGGGAAAGTTTGATTCGCGATATTTTATGTTTTTGATGCCACAGGTTACGTGTCTCTTTGTTTATTTAATATTGCAGGTGGGTGGGTGTTTGAAATTTGAGAAAAAATGGGTGGTTGTGTTTATTTTTTTGTGTGTGTTGGTAAATTCGCTTTGTGTGGACTTTTCAAATAGAAGTGCTTATGCGATGCGAGCTGATGCTAATGAGAGAAAATTTCTTTCAGATGTGTTAAGTCGAAAGACGATATTTTTAGGAATGCACGAGATTACATTTTTTGAGCATGCGTTTTATTTGCGACATCAGGGTGGACGTGTTTATTGGGCGGGGGCTTGCGATGTAGAACTGATGAAAAAGTTAAGGAAAAATTCACAGGCACTTTATGTGATGTATAAAGGGGCTGGTAGGCTATCTGAGCAGATTCCTCAACGGATTTGTCCAGAAATTGAGGATATTGCCGTGTTTTTATATAGGGTTTATTTGGGACAGTCTTCTTATGATGTTTATGCGCTTAATGGAGAAAAATTGTCTTTGGAATAAAATGAAAAAAACACCGCCGAGAAATCTGGCGGTGTTTTGGGTTTAATGAATAAGTCTAAAGAGCATATCTTCAGCTTCAACAAAATATGTCTTTTGGTTGAAGTTGAGAGAGATGTCTTGGTTGCTGAAGTTAAAGATGCAGAGCATTTGGGCAGAGCTGTCAACAGTTGTTCTGATGAACGCAACAACGTTTTCGTTTTGAGTGGGGATAAAATGTAGCTTGCCAAAGTGATTGAAAATGCCGTTTTTGCGTTCGGCAATAAACTCTTTGGTGTAGGTTAGCATTGTATCTTTTCCCTGTTGCTCGTTAACAGATAGGGTGTATTGCTTTTCATCTGGGTGAAGCGACATTTTTTTTGTTGGGTCTGTTGGTTGGTTACTCATGGCGAATCCTGCGCGTGAAGCGTCCCACGGGGTGTCAAAATTGGTCCACAGGTTAAGCGGATCATTTTCTGGGCTTTTGCAATTTGCAAAATTTGTGGGATTAGGCAGACCTAACTCTTCACCTTGGAAAATGCAGATACTTCCAGGGAGTGTTGTTAAGAGCTTCATCAGCAGGGCTGCTTTTTTTTGCGAATAGTCGTTACCAAAAAGACGTGTGGTGGCGCGTTCTAAATCATGGTTGCTGAAAGCCCAGTTGATTTTTTCTCCGTTAGGATAGACACTTAGGTCATCGGAGATGTTTTGTTTCAATTCGCTGATTTTGCAATTTAGCGAACTGGTGAAAAACGCGTCGCACTGAGTTTTTCTGCCGATTGTTCGTGCCTTTCTCATGCCGATAGGGGTTTTACTATACCAGTATTCGGCAAGCAAGGTTTTCTCTGTTGGATAAGTCTTACCAAGTTCCTTTAGCTGGTTGATGAACAGATTTCCGTTTTCCGAGTTTATGTCGTATAAGCGGATGTGTTCACCATCATCGCTTATCGGATTATCTCTTAACAGAGTATCACAGGCATAGTGTGTGGCAGCATCTAGGCGGAAGCCGTCAGCTCCTAAATCAAACCAATGTTTTGCCACCTTTAATAGGGCGTAACGCACATTGGAGTTGTTTAGGTTCCAGTTTGGCATATGGCAGTCAAAACTGTGCATATAAAACTGTTGGCGTTTGGCGTTCCATGTCCACGCACTCGGGCCAGACCCGTTCCAAACAGATATCCAGTTGTTTGGAGGGATAGGATTTCCATTTGCATCATAGCCTTTGGCATCTGCCCAGATGAAATAGTCATCATATGGAGCGATTTTTTCGATACTTTTTAAAAACCACGGATGCTTGATTGAGCAGTGATTATAAACTTGGTCGATAATCACGCGGATGTTGTGTGCATGATAGGTTTGGCAGAGTTCGAAGAAATCTTCCAAAGTTCCAAACATTGGGTCGATGGCGGTGTAGTCTGTGATGTCATAGCCGAAGCCATTACCACCCCAAGGGTAAAATGGTGTTATCCAAATAGCATCTACACCAAGGGACGCTACATAGTCAACATATGCGGTGATACCTTTTAGGTTACCGTATGCGCCTTTGTAGGGGTCGCTTTTGCTTCCTAAAGCATAATTAAACGTCAGCGGGTAAATCTGATAGATTACCTCATTGTTTGTTGGTTTCATAAATATAAGGATTAAAAATTACACATAATTCTAGTTTATTACGTTTATTTTTTAATCAAAAAATGTGTGATAGTCAAGAAGTTTAAAAAAGTGGAGTTAGGGGAATGTATATTTATGATTTTGGGGGGAGGAATTTAAAAGCACAGAGACACGATGTCTGTTTCTAACTTTTATGGTGGGAGGGGAGATGCAAAATCTTGGTCGGCAAGTGAAATTTATTCTTGCAAAATTATTGACGGGTCTTTATAACGATATGCAGTATGGCGGCGTAGCTCATCAGGATAGAGCAACAGTTTCCTAAACTGTGGGCAGTGGGTTCGAGTCCCGCCGCTGCCACCATAAAAAAAAGCTCCCATTAGGGGGCTTTTTTGTGAGTATATAAAGAAAAGATGTATAAAAATAAATATTTTGGACAAAATTTCAAAAAAAGTGTTGCATTGTTGTTTAGATTGTGGTATGGTGTACGCAATAAAAGAGACTAATGATAATAAATGGTCAAGAGTTTGACTGATAAACAATTAAGTTAGTCTTAGTATTAAATGTTTTCTATGATTATGGAAAATTAAAGAAGAGAATCTCAAACATAGTTTGAAATTTTAGATGTCGGAGCATTTTATTGAATGGCATTTGTGTTTTTTTGATGCAGATGTTTGAGGCAATATGTGGTGTCAAAGCCAGATGTTGTTTGGTTGGATATTTGATATTATGTGGAATCTGACAGTATTATATAAGATATTTTCAAAACATTTATTAGGCCTGTAAAAAAAACGTTTTCAATATTTCAGGAGGAATAACAATGTTAGATTTAGTTTGTTTTTTAACGTTATGGTTTTTGGGGGTTTGCTTAAATATACACCGAGAACTTGTTAAAGCGAATGAAAATGTAGGTGAATAGATTAACTCAGATTATAAAGCCCTCAATTTATTGGGGGTTTTATTTTTGTGGTAAATTTTGGGATTGTATGAGGGAAGAGTGCGTTTAGGGAAAATGGTTTGATTGGATTAGATAGACAATATATTATAAAAAAATCCCCCGTTTTTAGGGGGATTTTTTTAATTAGTAGGGATGGGGTAGATTTCTACAGCCACAGGCGAAAACTCTTGTAGTTTTTTGGCAAACTCATCTGGATTTGCTTTTTCCCAGTTATGTTCGAAAATATGGGCGAAATGCTTATCTAGGAAATTTGTAATTTCTCGGTAAGAGTAAATTTTACCTGAAAATTCTTGCACAGTTTGTTTGGCCTTGTGTACAGAGTTTTTATCACCGCTTATTAAGGGGTGATAATCTGGGAGTTCTTTTCCTTCGTATAGTAATCGATAGGCACAAGTTTCGGGAAGGAGTTCACGCTCGTTTTGCAAGAGCTTTAAGTTTACCTTAGAGCAGTCTGGACTTAGGCGAGTTGCATAACATGAACAACTACAGGTCTTGAGGTCGAAATTTTCGCATATATGGTTGAGAAAGTGCATTTTGCCTTTATCGACGTTTTTGAACAGGCAACATTTGCCACAGCGCATACATACGGCTTCCCACTCTTCTTCTGAAAACTCCGAGAGTTTTTTTGTTTTCCAAAAGTTTTTATCCATATTTTAATAATTTAGCTTTGTGTGGTTTTATAGCATATTTTTTGAAAAGAGTCTAGAAAAATATTTATTGAAAGGGCTGGGGTAATTTTCTTTTTATGGTTAGTTGAAAACACGTTTTTGCTTCCTATTTTGGGAAGAGAAAAGGAGGTACTTGATATGGCAAAAGAAAAATTGTTTCGTGATGTGAAAATATTTGTTGATTCGTTAAATGAAAAAGGCGGTAAACCTTTGTATGAGCTGACCCCACAAGAGGCGCGCCAAGTGTTATTAGATGTGCAGAAAACAGAGGTGGAGATGCCGAAGGTTAATGCTCTAAAAATTGATGTGCCTGTGGGGGAGGGGCGAAAGCTTAAGTTGGTGATTGTCAAGCCTGCTGGATTAACTGGTGAGGTCGGTGTTATCTATTATATCCATGGTGGTGGTTGGGTTATGGGTGATGATGTTACGCATCGTCGGTTGATTGCAGAGTTAGCAGCAGATATTCCTGCTGGGGTAGTTTTCCCTATTTATACGCAAGCACCAGAAGGGCAGTTTCCGCAAGTTACCGAAGATTTATTTAAAGGGTTGCAATATATTGCCGAACATGGAGGGGAATATGGACTTGATACCAAACATTTGGCAGTTGCAGGCGATAGTGTGGGGGGAAATATGGCAACTGTGATGGCGTTAATGGCCAAAGAAAATGGTTTTAGCCCGAAAATATGTTTCCAGCTTCTTCTTTACCCTGTAACGAATGCGGGGTTTGATACGGAGTCGTACCAAACATTTGAAAATGGACCATGGCTTACTAAAAAGGCGATGAAGTGGTTTTGGGATCAGTATTTACCAGATGTTGAAAAACGCCTAGAAAAAGAGGCTAGTCCGTTAATGGCTACTGTTGACGAATTGCGAGATTTACCGCCAGCCTTGGTGATTACTGGGGAGAATGACGTGTTGCGCGATGAAGGCGAGGCTTATGCTAAAAAACTTGATGAGGCAGGGTGTCCAGTGATTGCAGTACGCTTTAATGGTGTTATTCATGATTTTATGATGTTAAATGCATTGAGTGCCACTTCGGCAACAAGGGCCGCGATGTCTTTGGCAAAGGCGAAGCTTAAATGGTTTTTATATGGGACGAAATAACTTAAAAAAAGGTTGCATTTAGCCAGAAAAGTGGTATTATGTTATTAGAAAAAATATCACTTAAAAATTTTTATGCTTATGAAGACAATGTCTTGGAGCCTTTTTGTTGGAGTGGCTCTGATTTACGTTTTGACGTATTTTCTCCCAACTCTGAACATCATTGTTGTTCCAGTTGGACTGGGAGTTGCGCTGTTTGTATTGATTTTTGATGCATTCAGCAAAAATCTTTTGGTTAAGGCGCAGCTGTTCAAGTTGTTCCTTTATTGCCTTCTTGGTGTCTCCTTTGGAGAGGTTTATGAGATGCCAGTTGTGAGTGTTGTTTTTGCTATTTTAGCAGGAATATGCACTCTTACTGGTCTAATCATGTTTATCCGCCGACATGAAGATGTTTCGCAGGAGGCCGATAAAATAAACCAAGAAGTAACCTAACTCTTTATCCCTCGTTATCAATTTGGCGAGGGATTTTTTTGTGAATTAAAGAAAATGCTGGGCTGATTTGGGGTGTTTTTTTTTGTTGCAGTGCGTGATAATTTGTGTTATACTATAGATATAAAATAAAGTTTTATGGCAGGAGAAGTGCTATGGCTGTTGATTCTAGTGATTTTGTAAGGTTTTTATATGCGAACTATCCAGATGACTATCGGAAAGCGACAGCTAGCAATGTGCCAGAAGATGTGTTGACTGCGATTATTTCTCGTCATGCGTCGCATTATTCTATTTGGAACAGTATTCCAGAATGGGTTAAAGATAGATACCGTGATATTCTGCCAAAAGAAGTGTTAAATGGGAATATTGTCGTTAAAGAGTTTATTAAACAAGAAGAAAAAAATGTTAAACAAGAAGAAAAGGAAACGGCGGAACTGCTTGACTTTAGTGTTAGTTTGTTAGCTTTGGGCTATACTGCTGAAAGTGTGAAGACATTGGGAGCTAATCGCCTATTGCGTGAACAATTATTAAAAGCAGCAAAAAATGGTACTCTTACAGACGAGCAAAGAGCGCAATGGTTGCTCAGCCGTCAGAGTGATAGAGATACAATTTTGCAAGATTGGCAAACAAACCAGCCTGAGAAATATTTGGTTCACTTGATTAAACAGATGAATAGAGCAGAGAAACGTGGGCAGACAAATAATCCACATCTGGAGCAAGAATTAGCACAGGTTTTGCCCTTATTAAAAGATAAAGGCAATCGTAAAAAACTTGTGGAATATTTAAGAGAGAAACCCCAACAGGCTGCTTTAGGACATTTATCACCAGAGGTTTTGGGGAAATTTAGCAGTATTCTTAAAGACTGTGGGATAAATATTACGCCAACCAAAGGGACGAAAGGTCAGGCTATTGAAGTTAGTCGTGAAAGCTTGGTTGAAAGTCTTAAAAAGCACTTCCAATGGCGTCAGAAAATGGAAGAGATTATGAAAGCACAATATGGACAGAAGAATGCAGATTTTTCGAAGCTATCTGTGCGTGATGTGCTGAATGACGGTCTTAAAAAGCTGATAGATTTTCGTTCAAACGGCAAGAAAGAACAGCGCGCTTGATAAAGGGGCTTACCTGTTTGGATAGGTGCTTTATGTTAAAAAAAAGAGGGGATTGCCCCTCTTTTTTAATATTTGTAGATGGTTCTTTGGTGATTTGTGGTGGTTGGTTTATAAGCTGGTCGTTGTTGAACGGTGGGGATTTGGTCTTTTTCATAAGTGTAGTAGTAAAGCAACTCGCGTTTGTTGATTGTGTTGGCATCAATGGCTGCTTCGGGGATTCCCCATAAGATAGAAATTGGCCATGTTAAAAGGTTTAATACACCATATAGGGCTTGTTCGCTTTGCGCTCCGTTTCCACACGCAAGGTAAAAGTTGCCTATTCCTGGGAGGAGATTTAACAGACCTGCGGTGGTGGGGTCGGCTGGTTTTTGCCAGTTAGCTTGAGCATGGTCAATATCTATGCCACGACTTCTTAATTCGCGAATTTGGTGTTGCTCGGCAGCGGTTAAGTGGGTGCAAGCAGAAAGTATGATAAAGCTTAGTAAGATAAATTTTTTCATAGTTCAAACGTCCGTTTTAATGTTAAACAAAAACCCGCGTTGAGAGCGGGCGGATGTTCGAAACCGTACTAAAGCAAACGGCTCGGCTTATTTGGCAGAGCCTTATTCGCCGACATCCGTCCATTAGACAGAAGTCGGCATAAGTTTATTGAGAGTTGTATGCCACAACTCACTCTAGTAAGGGTTTCGACGCCCTGATTTCGGGAATTTGCCCGAAACTTCTGTCAGGATAACATATTTTGAGAAGATTGCAAGTGCTTTTTATTACATTGCGACGCAGGAATTACCTTTCCATTGCCACGAGGTTACAATGTTATTTTTGATATAAAATTTGGTGTTGCAATAATCGGTGATAACCTCGCCCATGAAATTACCAATGGGGATTTCATTTTCGCCGTATGTGAACGGGGCAAACATTTCATCTTCGGTTAAGAAGCCATTGTTAAAGTAATAGTTTGGGTCTGGTAAAACTTGTTGGTTTATGTTGATGTATGAGATGATTTCATCTCCATTTGATAAGTGTTTTATTTTGGTTGGGGTGCCATATTTGGCGATAAGTTGTTGAGTGGTTTGTCCAATCTCGTTATTAAGTTGCGCGGTGTATTTTTGCGAAGTTGCACAAGCGGTTAAGCTGAGAAATAAGCTTAGTCCGAGCAGATATTTTTTCATCTCTTTTTCCCTTTTGTTTATATACTTTTAGAGGATATATAAGCGTTTGGAGAGTGTTTCAAGAGAGGAATGGGTTATTTTTTTAATTCTCTATCACGGTTAGCATAAAACGAGAGCATAATCCCAAAGCTTGCCATAACCGTTATGATAACTGTTCCTCCATAGCTCATCAGTGGTAGGGGAACCCCCACAACAGGCAATAAGCCAATGACCATGGCGATATTGATAAATACATAAAGAAAATAGTTGGTGTTTAACCCTAAGATGACCATTTTGCCAAAATAGTTGGCATTATGAATCCGAAAGGCAAACCAATAGCCATAACTGATGAGGATTAGGTTTAAGAAGATGATAAAAGCACCCCCTATCATGCCAAACTCTTCGGAGAACATGGTGAAGATAAAGTCTGTATGTTTTTCAGGCAGGAAATTTAAGTGGCTTTGAGTGCCTGAAAGATAGCCTTTGCCCCAAAGACCACCAGAACCTAAAGCGATTTTTGCTTGCATGATATGATACCCTGCGCCTTGTGGGTCTCGCTCGGGGTTTAGAAAGGTTAGGATACGATTTTTTTGGTAATCGTGTAGATAATGCCACAAGATTGGCGCAGAGGCTGCAATGGCGGAACCAACGAGTGCAAATTTCCACCACTGAACCCCTGCTAGATAAAACAAAATAACCGCGCAAAACAATATCATTAGCGATGTGCCAAGGTCTGGCTGAAGGATAATTAACCCAACAGGCGCGCCAACAATTATGGCAGGGATAATTAGCCCCTTGAGGGTGCGGATATTTTCAAAAGGGGTGATGCTGAAATAGCGTGCGAGTTCGAGGACAATGGCAATTTTCATCAATTCAGAGGGTTGGAGCTTGAAGAAGCCTAAGTTTATCCACCGTTGCGCGCCCATTCCTCGATGACCAGCGACCTCTACGACAATTAGCAGTAGCAAGGTGATAATGTAAAAAGGAGTGGCTGTTTTATAGTAAAACTCTGGCGGAATGAGGGCTGCGACGAGCATTGTTACGAAGCCAATGCAAAAACGTATGGCTTGGTTTAACGCCCATGGGGTGATTTTGCCTCCAGCGGCCGAATATAGTGTTAAACAACCAATGGTGGCAATTAAGATGATTATACCGATGAAGATAAAATTTAGGTTTAAGAAACGTTCTTTTAGGGGGAGTTCTTGATTGGTGTTTAAGACTATACTCATTGTTTCTCCTTATCTGATGTCAAGCTTTATGGCTTCTTCAAGAATTTTTGAAGCAATAGGAGCGGCAACGCCCGAGCCAGAACTTCCATGTTCGACGATAACGGCGATGGCATACTTGGGGTTATCATGTGGAGCATACGCCATAAACCATGCGTGGTTACGATATTTCCAAGGCAAATCTTCATCTTTTTTTATGCCAGAAGCTCGTTCTTGTAAACTGATACGACGGACTTGGGTTGTTCCTGTTTTGCCACCCATTTTGACGTCTTTTAGTTTTAATTTGGCGCGTGATGCTGTGCCTCCAACGCCGTTTACCACCTCAAACATACCCTGTTTAACAATCTCGATATTTTCAGGTGAGATGTTTAGATTTGGCGCAGGGGTGGCATTAGGTTTTTTGGTGAAAGTTGGGTTTATGGCATATCCGCCATTAACAATGCGCGCAAGCATGGTTGCTAGCTGAAGTGGAGTTACTAAAACATAGCCTTGTCCAATTCCTGCGATGACGGTTTCACCTTGTTGCCATGGGGATTTGAATTTGGCTTGTTTCCATTGTTTATCTGGGATAACGCCTTCTTTTTGGTTTTCTAGCCCTAAGTCATAGATTGTGCCTAAGCCTAAGTGGTGGCTCATTTCTGAGATTTTATCAATTCCTAATTTGATGGCGGTTTCATAGAAAAATATATCGCAAGAGTTTTTGATGGCGTCGATAACGTTTTGTTTGCCGTGTCCGCTATGTCGCCAACAGTGAAAAAGATGATCGCCTAATTGCATTTTGCCAGAACAGTATGAGGTGGTGTCTAGGTCAATTAACCCTGCTTCAAGAGCGGCGAGGGCGACGGCAATTTTGAATGTTGATCCTGGAGAGTATTGCCCAGAGATGGCTTTATCGGTTAGTGGGGCTTTTTCATTTGTTTGGAGAGCAGTCCAGTTTTTGATAGAAATGCCGTCTACAAATAAATTTGAATCAAACCCAGGAACAGAAACAAACGCTAAAATTTCTCCTGTATGAACATCTAAAACTACGGCTGCACCAGATTGATTGCCAAAGGCATCATAGGCGATTTTTTGGAGACGGATATCTAGGGTTAGGTCTAGGTCTGTTCCTTTGGTGCCGTCTTTTCGTTCCATTTCTTGCATGATACGTCCGTAGGCGTTTACCTCGTAGGTGGAGATGCCTTCTATGCCTCGTAGGGATTCGTCAAAGGTTTTTTCAAACCCGAATTTGCCAATTTTGAACCCTGGGACTTGCAACAATGGGGCGTCTGATTTTTTCAAATCTTGCTCTGAAACAGAGCCAACATAGCCAATGGGGTGAGATGTATATTCTTTGTAGGGGTAGTGTCTTAGTAGCCCTTCATCAATGATTAACCCTGGGTATTTGTGGTTATTTAGCATAAGGGTTGCCACTTCTTCCCATGTTAGGTTATCTTTGATTTTGACTGGAACGAAACGTCGATGACGCGAAATTTCTTTTTTGATACGCGTGATGTCTGTTTCCTCTAGGTTGAGGGTTGGAGAGATGTTTTGCAATAGTTGGTCTACATTGCGCACTTGCTCGGGGATAAGCATTGCTTGGAATATTTGGTTGTTTGTGGCTAGCTCTATGCCATTGCGGTCATTTATGCTTCCGCGTGGGGGAACGAGCAGGCGTTTGGATATTCGGTTACTATCTGCCATGAGCGCGTATTTTTCACCTTGGTAGATTTGTAAAAAGTATAGTCTACCAATCAAGATAAACAATAGTAAGATGTTTATGCTGAAGACGACAAGTGAGCGTTTTAAGAGATAGCGGAGTTTGCGGTTAGATTTTTTCATACCGTTCCTCCAGATGAATGAAACGACGCTCTGTCCAGATATAAAAACGCGCCCATATAGGGTATAGTGTAAAGGTTAATAAAAATTCGAGCAGTAAATAATTTAGCGGTATCATCCGTCGATAAAATATGCTAACGATTAGAGCCTTGGATAAAAGTGTGGCGGAGGTGGCAAGCGCAAACAAAAGCCAAGAGTATGAAAATTTTTTGACATTAAATAATGAGGCAAGATATAGCGAGGTGATATATAAAAAGGCAAAAGAGGCGATATTTGCCCCAAATGGAGTGCTACTTAGGACATCTGCTAAAATGCCTAATATAAATGCGGAGAACATATTAAACACATCTGGGCGTTGGCTTTGCCAGAAATATATGCCTGCATAAAACGGAGTGAGGCGCATATAGTTCCAAAAACCTCCTGTGTGGGGGATATAAAGCATTAGTTCTAGCGCGATTATACTGAGGATTGGAACAAGAAATACGCCAGTTGTGATTAAAGAGTTTTTTATTGCTTGTTTCATTCTAGAGCCTCAGTTGTTTCTTCATCTGGTAGAACGTCATAAGCAATGATTTTGACAATTTCTAGTTGAGAGGGGGTAAACAGGGGTAAAGCGGTGATTGTATCTGCATTTGTGTTATAGATGCGCGCGATTGGCAAATCTGGTGGTAAGCCTCCACCCACACCAGAGGTTACTAAGATGTCGTCTTTGTGGAGTTCGGCTAAAAGTGGGGTGAAGATAAGTTTGAGTTCTTGGGTGTTGTTGCCAACCAAAATTCCTCTATCACGGCTTTTTTGAGAAACAACGGGAATGTTTGAGTTAATATCTGTGATGAGGGAAACGCGTGCATATTTGCCACTGACTATGTCAATGCGTCCTATCATGCCTGCGCTGTTGACTACGGCATAACCTGATTTGATATAAGGGGCGTGTTTTCCCAGATATAAGATTAGTGAATTAGCAAAAGCACTACCATTTTCAGCAATCACTCGGGCTGTGTAGCTTTGAGTTTGTGGAAGGTCTGCATGGTGCAGGAGGTCTTTTAATAAAAGATTTTCGGCTGTGAGTGCTTTTAGTCTGTCTTTTAATAAAAATAGCTCATCGTTTTCTTGTTGGAGGCGTTCGTTTTCTTTGTAGACATTAAAAATATCAGAGGCTTTTTTATAGCTATAGCTTAGTCCTTCTGCTGGTAAAGTTACAACATGAATGAGTGGCGATGTGATGTAAAAAATGCCCTTGGAGATACCAGAGATTAGTCCTAAGTCTATTTTGTGTATTAAAATTAGGAGCAGGGCTATAATAAACAGCCCTGCTACTATGAAGTTTTTAAGTAAGCGCAGTACATAATTTTCTTTAAGAAATAATATCCGCTGGCGTTTCATTTAGGCTCCTTTGTGATTAGTCGTATAATACGCCACGAAATTCCTCAAAATTATCTAATGATTTACCTGTGCCTCTAACAACGCAAGTGAGTGGATCTTCCGCTAATGAAACAGGAAGCCCTGTGGCGTTGCGGATAACCATATCTAAGTTTGCCAAGATAGAACCACCACCAGTCATCATGATGCCTTTGTCAACAATATCAGCGGCAAGCTCTGGCGCGGTGTTTTCAAGCGCGACTTTAACCGCCTCTACAATCGCCATAACGGGTTCGGCTAAACTTTCAGCAATTTGGCGTTCAGTGATAACAATTTCCTTTGGAACACCATTAACAAGGTCGCGCCCTTTGATTTCCATTGTGCGACCATCGCCTTTGGCAGGAACGCAGGCTGAGCCGATTTCTTTTTTGATACGTTCAGCACTTGATTCACCAACTAAAAGATTTAGGTTACGACGAATGTATGAGATGATTGCACTATCCATTTTATCTCCGCCAACGCGAATCGAACGAGAATATACAATTCCGCCTAAAGAGAGAACAGCTACTTCGGTTGTGCCACCACCAATATCAACCACCATAGAACCTGTTGCATCGTTTACAGGAAGCCCTGCGCCGATGGCTGCTGCCATTGGTTCATAAATTAACCATACGCGTTTGGCACCAGCGTTTACTGCGGATTCTTTGATTGCTCTTTCTTCTACCTCGGTTGCACCAGACGGAACACAAATGATGATTGTGGGGCTTAAAAGACGCCGACGATTGTTTACTTCTTCAATAAAGTATTTAATCATGGCTTCGGCTGCTTCAAAGTCTGCAATTACGCCATCACGTAAGGGACGGATTGCTCTGATGTCTCCAGGGGTACGTCCAAGCAT
>CAZRHI010000015.1:0-18001 GCA_964599945.1 uncultured Acetobacter sp.
GCGAAGAAATACGCTTAATTTTGTTTCTTTATGAGATAAAAATTGCCCGCTATTTTGTAGCGGGCTTTTTGTTTAGGGTTTAGTTTTTCTTTTCATAATCCAGCGGCAAGATACCTTTTAGCCCCTCTGTGGGAGCATCTACCAAACGTAGCGCCATTGTTTTGCCATAGTAATCCAATAAAATCTCTATTGCACCCCAATGAGGCTTTTCTTTTGCCAGCTCTATTTCCTCGATGGTTTTATCAGAAATCCCAACAAAATCACTTAACCGCGACAGAGAGTATCGCTTTTTCTGTCGTTCAAAAAACAAGGCTTGTCCTATGAGTTTGCGGATTTGCCGACAATAAACTTCACCATTTTCCATAAAATTTTTAAATTCTTCATTATTCATAATTTTAAACTCCAATAAATTTAAGTTAAAAAATACTGGCGCAGGATAATCCAGCGCCAGGGAGTTCCAAAATCACTATACTATGACTCTCTTGGTCTTCAATATATAACCAAAAGCTCCCTGACTTACTATCAAGGAATTAAAAGTATAGAGAGCTTTGGAAAGCCCTATCGACATCTCTGCCGACCTCATCACTATAAAAGAAAATAAAAAAAAGTCAAAGAAAAAACTATCCCCCACACAGCCAACAATGAGGCTCTGAATAACATATGGAAAACCCACAAAAAAAGCCCCTCCGTTTTAAGGGAAGGGCTTGATAAGTCTATAGAGCGTTAGTCCGTGAACATTAACTCCACATACTGTGGAATGTCGAAGCTTTGAATCTCTGGTGATAAATGTTTCACAGCATAATGAGTAACACTCTTTGCCATGAAATTTTTCTCACCACTCTTCTCAACTTCAAATGAGCTGGTTTCAGGAACAATCTCATAAGGAAGAATTGAAAACTGATACCCATACTCACTCACAAATTTCACAGGCATCTCGTAGGATACCGTCTGCTCAAAAAACTCGAGCGTCCATCCTGCATGAGCCGCAAAATTAGACAGATGAAGTTTGTCATGATAGGTCTTAATGGTGAAACCATCTTTGACTTTCTCTTCATACTTGTCTGTCTGCCAATTCAGCCCACAGTAGTCATACATAAAGACGCTGTCTTTTGCAAACACTCCTGTATTAGGAGCCGACACTCGAATGCGAAGGTCCAAATGATGATACTTCACAAACGAACCCGTGTCCGTGCGGACGGTTTCTCGGAGTTCGTAGGCAACAGGGAGCAGGAATTTTTCCAGCTTACCTTCTATAGGCCCCTCGGAAATATATCTTCCGAAATATTCGATACCTAGAATCTCACCTGTTGGTGTTTGGGCATCGGATTCGGAAGCCTCAGGCGAGGTTTCTGTTTCCTGTTCTGTCTCTGTCGGCTGTTGAGCAGGCACTGGCATCTCTGGTTCTTCCATTGTGGAGCATGCGCTCAAAAGGAAGATAACTACGAGGTTCATCACTACGAGAGTTGCGCTCTTAAGCGCAGTCTTAATCATCTTCTCCATTTTTCTTAATTTTTTGGAGGTTTATAATGTTAACTAACACTTTCAAAATGATTTTGGGCGCTTAAATATGCAATAATTCCACCCAATAATATTTTGAATAAATGAATATTAACCCCAATTTTACGATTTGTCAATACTTTTTTGTCAACAACCATTATTTTTACCGTTGCCTCACCACCCCACGATACACTTCTCTCCTAACACCTATACCCTAATCGTTGCAGGTGTCGCTGACACCTCCCCTTGCCCCACTCTCTCGTCATTGCGAGGTGTGCTGTAAGGCATACAACCGCAAGCTTTCCACAAACCAGTGCGTAGCACACCCATACATAGATTGCCACGTCGTTGCACTCCTCGCAATGACACCATGAACCAAGCCCGCGCGTAGCGGTACGCCCCATCCACACACCGTAGCCGAAAAGTCATGCCCGTGTCGCTGACACTGCTGACACCACAAAAAAAGCCCCTCCTTTCGGGGGGGGCTTTTTCTAAAAATGTGTCATACTCACTTGTTGTAGTGGCTGTTGAAGCTTACAGTCTGCCCGTCAGGTGCTTTCACGGTAATCGTGTAACCGTTAATCTCGTAAGTATAGCCTTCAATAATCAGGGCATACTGACCATTAACGATATTTTTCCAACCAATTACCTTGCAAGTTAGAGCCTTATCAATCGCAGACATCAACGTGCCATCGGCAAAATACCAACGAAGGGCATCGCTATCGTCTGTTCCACGAGCAGGTTGCCAGTGTGCGGTGTTGTTTTTGTCATAGCCAACAGAGTTATACTCTTTATAGTTGCTTTCCATAAACATAAAATCACCACTATTAGGCAACATTGTCTCATAGTTGCAAACTGCGTAGGTTACACCTTCTTCCCAGTTAAAGACAAACGCGCGACGCGTAATCTGAGCAGACGGATCAAACGAAGCCGTAACAGTAAAGCCCTTAGGCTTTCCTAAATGCGGAAACTCTGGTTCATCGTTTTTGGTTTTAACATAAATGTCAGTCGTTCCACTTGAGGAAACTCTTTTGCCGTCAACAGTTGTTCCGTTAACCGTCAAAACATGCGGTGTTACCGCATAATCTCCCTCGGTGCGAGAGGCGTTAAACGCATCGCTTTTAACCACATTCAGCCGAACATTAAACGTATGCTTATAATCTCCATTATCAAACAGAATTTCAGCATCAACCACCTCAGCATTCAAATCATTGCGTGTTACCGCTCCGTTAGAAAGTGTGTAGTTATAATTACGCTTAAAGCTATTGACTTTCCAAGGGCCGTCTGTTGCGGAAGAACTATTTTCAGTGTGGGTTTCTGCCACTGTGAAATTAGTGTTTTCAGCATAAACTTTGCCGTTGGTCAAACCACTCAATCCGATTGTGAAATTCTTAGTAAAGTTTTCCACTTCGTCTTGAGCGTTGCTGTGTGGTGTGGTTTTTGTAACCTTAAGAGTGGTCGTGTTGCCATTCCATGTTTGGCTTGTCGTGTAAACAGGGTCGCCAGTCTTATCTTGCTTAACATAGATGTCTGTTGAAGCTGTCGCTGAAACCTGACGACCGTCAACAGTATTACCCGTAACTGTCAATAAATGAGGGGTTACTAAGTAATCACCCACGGAACGCGACTGTCCAAACTCTTCGCTTTTGCCAACCGCCAAACGAACATCAAACGTGTGGTTGAAGCTTCCATCATCAAACGTAATTTCCGCATCTGTAACCAGTGCTTTCAAATCATTGCGACTAACCTCGCCGTTGGTTATCGTATAAGGATACGTTCTCCGATAAGTAACTACCTTCCAAGAACCGTCTGTGGCATCAGAGCTAGTTTCTGAATAAGTGCCAACTTCCGCCTTAAAAGAAGTATTATCGGCATAAACCTTACCGTCTGTTAAACCATTTAACGAAATTGTGAAATTTTTTGTATAATTCACCACTTCATCATCTGCAAAACTGTGCGGTGTGGTTTTCGTAACCTTAACGGTGGTTGTGTTGCCATTCCATGTCTGGTTGACTGTGTAACGAGGTTGCCCTGTTTCATCTGCTGGCATGAGCAAATATCCTGCGGAAACCAAATCAGGCTCTGCTTCTCCATTCCATTCGACTTTGGTAACATAGTCATAAGCATATGCTTTATAACTTGTTTTATTCATTACCATAATGGTATAGTCTGTTGCGACATCTGCACCAAGTCCCACTAAGGAATACTTTCTCTCAGGAAAAACTTTTGTAACTTCTCCGTCAATAAAAGTAACCACAGGGGTTGTTTCTTCAAACGCAAACACGCCACTTTCCACGCCATTAGTTGCATCAGAACGCCATTTTGAGGTCGTATACACGACGCTGAACTTCGTTGTATCTGAAAACTTCTTTTCGTCATTTTCTTTAGACTGTGAAACACGCTGTAATGCGTTTTCACCCCAATTTAGAGAAGAAGTAATCTTGTTGCCAAAAGCCTCAGCTGTTGCACTGTGTCTGCCTTTATAATCGTAAGAGGTTTCGTCTTTACTGCCATCGCTCCAAATAACGATTTTATCAACGATATAATCATCGCCATTACCTTTTAGAGTGTAAACAGAATCAACCCTAACCACATCAGGCTTTTTATCCTTTGGGATATTAAGGTCAACAATCTCTTCGATAAGATTAAGCGTACAAGTGCCAAGTGTTCCTTCCACAAGATTTGTCGTACGGAAACGATTAAACTTATCATTGCTTGAAAGTTTTTTCACCTCAAAGCCTAATTCCTCAAACGAAAGCTTTAACGGCTCGATAGTATACGATCCATATTCGCTCTCAAATTTTACAGGATATTGATAAGTAAATTGAACCAAACTTTCAACGTATGTCCGCGCTTCTTTGCCAACATTTGTGGAGACATAACTGCCCGTTATCGTCTGAATCGTAAAACCGTCCTCGTTTTTAATTTTAGAGAAAACTTGTTCATTAAACTTCGGCGTTGAAGTCTTGTTAAACAAGCTATCAAGCGAGGGCTGTTCGGACGGTTGAGGTGCAATCATCTTCATAGACAAATTCACACGATAGGTGTTAGAAAATTCGCCTTTGTTGGTTTTCACCATTTCCACTAGTTCGTAAGCATCAACAGGACAGTTTACATACTTTCCATTGTAGGTAACGTTTAAAACCTTCATCGGATCTGTTGTAATCACCTTATGATACCACGGACGTAATGTAACCGAAGAAGATGTCTCGCTGCTAGAAGTTCCCTTAATCGAATACACCGCGTTAAACATCAGTGTTGACTTATACGGCGTTTCTGTTTCGGTTTTCTCTCCATTTGCGTCTACGGCTTGACGAGTGTAAGAAACATCATCAATCTCCACATGAGGCACAGCCAGAGTATCAAGCCCGACAACAACACCAGTATAGCGATACCCAAACGAAACTGTGGCAACCTGACCGTCTGAATACTCAAACACTTTCACCACGTCTTCCCCATACATCGTCTGATTTTTATAAGGAGTACGAGATTTAATGTAAGTTTTCACCAAGGTTACAGGAAGCTCATCTGCCGAACGCGCTTCAATGCGACTTTTAGACAGACGAACATTCAAATACGCCTGCGGATTGAACTTCACACGGACATTTTCCTGCTGATAGTAGAGCGAGGAAGTTTGGTCAAACGTTGCCACGCTAGACACCAGCGTATCATTAACGCTCGTTGTGGCAATCCCCGTACGCTCTGAGAGCCAGTACCAGTCTTTGATGACGGTAATGGTGTCGGTGGGGGTTTCCCGTGGGTTAGCTAACTCGTCTGCACAACCACTTGTTGCAAACATTGTTCCAAGCACCAAGGCCAGAACAAACATCACTGAGCATGCACTAAAGAATGCACTTCTCAAATTTTTTGGTTTCTGTTCCATTTTTAAATTATTTAAAAAGTTATTTAATTCGTATATGTATATAGACACTTCGCCAAAAAAGAGACCTTTTTTAAGCGTGTGAGAACAAAAAACTGGAAGTGTATCCTAAGCTGATAATAAAACAAATACATAGTCCAAGGATACAATAATTTTTTTAACGCGCCCATGTTATCATCCTTTTTATACAAAATCAAGAGTTTTGTACAAAAAAATAATTTTTAATTCCTACAAAGCTTCCTCATCGCTATAATCAATAAAAAAAATGGATTAAAATTACCTCTAAAAATCCTACAAAAGTCTAAATATATATACTATTTGTTAAATCTAATTTGAAGATTTAATGTTATAAAGTTTTGTCCGCCTACCTTATATATTGCTCCAAAATTATGTCTACTACTACTCGCTGTTTCTAGCTTTGTATTATTAAATAAATAGTCTTCAAATTGGTTAATATTGTATATATGATAACAAACAATATCGCCACTTTCCTTAACAATTATATACCCACCTGTTGCATCTAATTCACCAGACCACTGTTTTGACGGCATCATCCCCAAAGCAATTTCCCGTAATAACCTTTTTATCTTATACTTATAAAAATTGACATTCTCCCGAATAGAAAAGCCACAAGGATTCTCTCTTGTTAATATGTTTGTCAGCTCGCTTATAGTTGATGCTCTACCTTGATAATAATATACCAACATATATGCCAATATTTCTGGCATCTTAGAATCTATCATCTGCAAATTATAATAAAAAGTATCACTCTCAGTCTCAACAAATGTTAAAGAATGAGAGCTGTTATACAATTTAAGCAATCTATCTTTTATTTTAGAAACAGATGATATTTCATTTATTTTTTGTATATCAGTATCTTCTAAACATCCATTTATTTCATAAATAAAATTTGTTGTTTTTCCTGCATTTAATAATGTCGATGAATGTCCCAACTGAGATTTTATGCTAAATTTAAACAATCTATCCTGACAAGTTATAACATCATGTAAGATAACCGCAATATCACTTTTATCCGTTGATGATGCTTTTAATGTGCATATGCTTATCTGTTTCATAAAACTTTCAATGTCATCAACATTAAACGTACTTTTCTCATTTCGTATTCGTTCTAACAATAAATTTGCTTTTTTATTAAATTCATCTGCATTTAGTTCAAGGAGAATATCTGCCGTTCTTCCGTCAATTATCCTTATTATGTGCCTATCACCAATATTCCTATAAATATTATTATCTCGCTTAATCTCAATAAGCGGATAAAACATTTCCCGTACTTTATTTAACTCTTCATCAGCACCATATATTCCACCATCACCAAGCAATCGTAAAAACACATATAATTCACTCCATTCACCTTTATTACCTGTTATCATTTTTTATCTTTCAATATCTTAATCATTTCTTTTGCAGTCGCTTGTATTACTGGTATGGCAACACTATTACCAAATTGCTTATATGCTTGAACATCGCTAACAACAATTTTATACGAATCTGGAAACCCTTGTAATCTCGCCCATTCTCTTGGTGTCAATCTTCTAACACCTTGTCTATTGACTTCCCCTTTAATATTCGTTTCAGGAATAAAATTCGTCAATCGTTTATCAATAATCAAATTTCTTTCTCGTCCCATTCCTCCTACTAACAAAGCATTAGAAACCCCTTCCAAATCTAATATTTCATACCCAAAACCATTACCTTTCTTTTCATTGTTTTTTTTATGCCTTTCTAAACATTCGAGATATTTTGTAGAAAGATAATATTTTACGGATACTTCACTTTCTTCAATAATATCTTTTAACTTTACTCTTTCACTATTAGGTTTGGGATATTGAAAATAACTAGCCTCATCAGCAAAATCTTTTCTAAAACCTATAATAAAAACTCTCTCCCGATTTTGAGGAACACCAAAATCTTTGGCATTCATAATTTGAGGTTCTGGAACAATATAATTCAAATCATTCCTTAAAACATTTAAGATGATTTGTAAAGTTTTGCCTCCTTGATGATTAGTTAAACCTTTCACATTTTCCAAGAAAAATGCTTTGGGCTGTTTTTCTTTAATAATTCGGGCTACTTCAAAAAATAAAGTTCCTCTCGTATCCTCAAATCCTCCTCTTTTTCCTGCTATGCTAAATGCTTGACACGGAAACCCACCTGTCAATATATCATGTTCTGGTATATCTCTCGCATCTATTTTTGTTATATCTCCAAAGGGAATATCACCAAAATTATTAGCATAACTCTTACAAGCATACCTATCTATTTCACTACTAAAAACACATTTTCCCCCAAGATTTTGAAAAGCAATTCTAAAACCACCTATTCCAGCAAATAAATCAATAAACGTAAACGATGCTTTCGAATTTGCCTTGAACGAGATTTCCTCGCTTATTTTATCATTAAAGACTATTGTATCTTCCAATTTATTATATTGACCAGTATTGAATGTCTTTTTATACACTCTTCATCTCCATAGGGACATTTTTTAATATTTTTATTGTATAGAATATAAATGTAAAAATGAAGTTAAAAGCCTACTAATGAAATAAAGCACCATGCTATCGTTAAATCAAAAAGCGTGGTATACAAACCGTTGCAGGTGTGGCGCGCACCTGAAGACCGCCCGCGCGTAGCGGTACATCCCCTCGCCCCACCGTAGCCAAAAGTATTGCCCGTGTCGCTGACACCTTTAGCTCGCCCCCACTTTAAAACCGAAAAGCACTCCAACCGAAGTGCTTTTACCACGAGTGGGATAAAGTGCCACCCGCTCTAATAGCCCATAGAATATAATCCTAAAATCGCATTATATGAGGCTAGTAGAGATGGGATCGAAGACATATAAAATTTTAGTGTACATAAAAGTACATGAATTTTATATGATCTGAAGAGACCGCTCTAATAGCCCATAGAATACGATTTTAGACGACGGGTTATATCACGTTCCTTAATACTTTCTCGCTTGTCATATAATTTCTTGCCTCGCCCTAGCCCAATCTCTAGCTTAGCGCGACCATGCACATCAAAAAATAACCGCTTAGCAATTAAGGAATATCCTTTTTTAGACATCGCCCCAATGATTTTATCAATCTCATGACGTGTCAAAAGCAATTTCTTTTTCCGATTCGCATCATGCTTTTCATAGCCTTTGTTGGCATATTCCTCAATTTTCAAATTCTCAATAAACAACTCGCCATTGTCATACGAGCCATATGTATCAACAAGGCTGGCTTTCCCTAAGCGCAACGATTTCACTTCCGTTCCTTTAAGTTCAAGCCCAGCAATATATACCTCTTCAAGCGCATAGTCAAACGTCGCCCGACGATTAACCGCCACCTGTCCAGTCGCAATGAAATCTGATTTTTTTATTTTTTTTGCCATCGGATATTACCTCTCAAAGGCGAATATAACAAATATTCGCCTTCAAAGTCAAGCATAAACAGCGTTGAAGAGATTATGCGTCTGCTCGTGGAGCTTCTAACACACATTTATTTGTCGGATACAAAGGTTTAATCGGGCATTCTAACGCATTTTCTAACACATCGCCCACATTTTCCGCCAAAATGATATTAAGCTCTTTTTTCACAATCTCTGGTAAATCCGCCAAGTCTTTTTCATTACCTTTTGGAATAATCACCGTTTTAATTCCGCCACGCAACGCTGAGAGCAATTTTTCTTTCAACCCACCAATCGGCAACACTCTGCCTTGAAGTGTAATTTCCCCAGTCATCGCCACATCGCTCTTAACAGGAATCTTGGTAAACACCGAAACAAGTGTTGTATACATCGTAACCCCTGCCGAAGGACCGTCCTTTGGAATAGCCCCTTCAGGAACATGAACATGAACATCAGTTTTTTCAAACACCGCTGGGTCAATCCCTAAAGAGATAGCGTGCGAACGCACCACAGAATATGCGGTATCAATCGACTCTTTCATCACTTCACCAAGCTTACCCGTCTGTTTAACACTCCCTTTCCCAGGCATATCAACCGCCTCAATAAAGAGAATATCTCCGCCAACTTCTGTCCATGCCAAACCAGTGGTAACACCAACGAGGTTTTTCTCTTGACGTTCGCCAAAATGGCAAATCTTAACCCCGAGATATTTTTCCAAATCTTCGGGTTTAACCACAATATGAGCATCTTTATCTTGGTTTAAGATAATCTCTTTAGCTGATTTACGAGCAATAGACGCAAGCTTCCGCTCTAAATTACGCACACCAGACTCAGACGTGTAATACCGAATAACATCGCGTATCGCCTCGTCAGTCAACTGCAACTCGTGAGGTTCTACCGCGTTTTCTTGGAACACTTTTGGTAACAAGTGTCGTTTAGCAATCTCGATTTTTTCTTGTTCGGTATATCCGTCAATGCGGATAATCTCCATTCTATCCAATAACGGACGAGGCATATCAAGCGAGTTAGCCGTTGTAACAAACATCACATTAGATAAATCATAATCCAAATCCAAATAATGATCATTAAACGTAGCGTTCTGCTCAGGGTCTAACACTTCCAACAACGCAGCACTCGGGTCGCCACGCCAATCAGCCCCCAACTTATCAATTTCATCAAGCAAAAATAGCGGGTTAGAAACACCAACTTTTTTAAGACTTTGAATAATCTTCCCTGGCATCGCCCCAATATAGGTACGCCTGTGTCCGCGAATTTCCGCTTCATCACGCATTCCACCCAACGAAGCGCGAACAAACTTACGCCCTGTCGCACGCGCAATCGATCGTCCAAGAGAAGTTTTACCCACGCCAGGAGCTCCCACCAAACACAAAATCGGGCTTTTAAGTTTTTTAGCGCGCGATTGCACCGCCAAATATTCGATAATACGTTCTTTAACTTTCTCAAGCCCGTAGTGGTCTTCGTCTAAAATATCAATCGCCTTTTTCAAATCATGCGTAATGGGCGAATTTTTCCCCCAAGGCAAATCCACCAACCAATCCAAATAATTACGAATAATAGTCGATTCCGCACTCATCGGCCCCGAAGCTTTTAGCTTTTTAAGTTCTTGAAGAGCCTTTGCTTTTGCTTCTTTAGAAAGTTTTGTTTTATCTATTTTTTTCTGATAAAGTGTAATTTCATCTTCTTCACCATCCTCTGAACCAGACATTTCTTTTTGAATGGCTTTCATCTGCTCACTCAAATAATATTCACGCTGGTTTTTCTCCATCTGCTTACGCACGCGGTCTTTAATTTTGGTTTCAACCTCGATTCTAAAACTTTCTTGGCTAAGCAAGCAAATCAACTTTTCCAAAAGTTCACTTTCCGTCCGACACTCCAACAACTGTTGTTTTTCTGGTGCTTTAAACTCCAAATTTCCCAACACCGTTGCTGCAAATTCTATGGTGTCTTCTGCTCGGTTAAGTGCCATCAAGCCCTCTTTAGGCATTTTTGAAATATCCAAAGATTGCTTTTTAAACTTTTCCGCAGCAATCGCTCGCAAAGCAGAAATCTCCTCAGGGGTTGCCTTATCAACTTTCATCTCGTATGGACTAATGAGCGCGGTATAATACTGCCCACCCATATTAAGTTTTTTAAGTTGGATACGCTCGATTCCCTCAACCGCAACATTAAGCGTTCCGTCTGGCATCACCACATAACGCCGAATACGCGCCAATGTCCCCACCTTAAACAAATCAGCCTCTTTAGGATGTTCCACATCTGCACGTTTTTGCGTTAATAACACAATCGGCGTTCCAAACTGATATGCCGCTTGCGCTGCTTTTAACGACATACTCCGCCCAATAAACAAAGTCGCGGTATTTTCTGGAAAAACAACCATATCCCTCAAAGACAAAACAGGATACTCCGTATTTTCCTGAACAGACACATCTTCAGTCAAAATCGGTGTTTCGTTTTCATTAAATGCATCTGCTTTTTCATCATTATCCATACGGCTCATTATAATATCCTTATCCTAAAAAATGTATTTAACAATATAACCTCGCTCCCCCCATTAAAGCCACATAACTTTATACATCGCCTCAAAGTAACCTCTATATAATCACCTCAAAGCCACATAAAAACCCATATCGCCTCACAATCCAAGCGACCTCTCCACAAGGGATAGTTTTTTATATAGTGTGTAATTTTAAGTTCTGCAACATCATGGAAATTAATTTTGCCTCACCCCCACAAACTTTACAATCTCCTCAAAGGGGTTATCTACAAAAAATCCCATTGCATAAAAAAGATGCCAGACAAACTTCTCCTCTTCATTATCTTCTTCATACCCCCTCTTCACCTTCCTCCTCTCTCCCCAAATTCGCACCACCTTTCTCCTCTTCCACCTCTCACCACAACCGCATCTATACCAATTCACTTTTCATATTTCCCCGTCCCCTTATGCTTATCTCCTTCTCTCACCAGCTTTTCACCATACCACTCTCCCAATTCGCCCCCTCATAATTTCTGACATTTCCTCATCACCCTATGCATCTTTCCCTCTTCCTTTCATCGCCTATTCCCCTCCGCCTCACTCCAGGGCTTCTTTACCCCCCTCATCATAACAGTAACATAGCAAAAAACCATCGCCCCCTTAGCGATAAAAAAAACTTTCTCCTCCTTACCCTTAGATTTGCTTCACACCCTACGCATCAGTTTCTGGAATCTTCATATCATCAATCAACCGATTATGCCAAAGCCACATATCAGGAAAATAATCCATCCGCACATTACATAATCGCCCCAAAAGCACCAATTTTTTAATTGGCATCTTAGAAAAATCTTTCATATAGCGAATAATCGTATCCTCATCAACCTCTAGAAAACACGCCAAATCAGCCACACTATATCCTGCATATTTAAGAATCAAAGCAATCCTCTTGTTTGTGTTCTCTCGAATAAGACGCTCATAACGCCAATGTGCTTTTTCTATAAGTTCTGGTGTAATATCAAAAAATTTCATAGTTTTAACTCCTATCTTAAATATTTAATTGATTGAATTGGACAAGTTGAATAACCAGACAATGCAATAATTGCCTCAAATTCTTCTTCATTCGGAAAATAATAATTCGCCTGATAAAAGCGTTCAGAATAGCTCGCATAGCGCAACAACATCGCAGCGGTTGTTTTTTCTTTCATCGCCTCAAATAAAAATGGCCTGCAAAAATATTCCATACTATGAAAGTAAAGCATTGTTAATAATACAAGATCCTTATATGGAATAACGCGAATATTCTGTTCATACGCCTTAACCGTTTGAGGCGAACGACGCAAATAAGCTGCCACATCTTCAACGCTTAATTCATATCGTTCACGACAATATTTTAAGCGTTCACCCACCGTTGGCTTATAACATTCATCATCATTTTCTTTTTGTATAACATTTGAAACATAATTGTTCTGTCCTTGAATACGAATAAACATATCATTACCTTTCTAGAAACGAGGTAAAATGCAAAACTTATCTCAAACAACCAAAGCCATATCTTAAAAAAGAATAAAGCCTCTACCAATAGCACCTATTCATATCACAATGCCACTGGATAACTTCGCCAAAATCTTCAAAACAAAAATTCCGACCTATCCATATTCAACACATATTGAGAAGGGTTGCATACCCCGCGCCGTTTCTGGCTGTGTTCAACTTTAGCACCTGCTAAAACAAAATAAAATTATTCTTATGAGAATAACCATGTATGCACAACTAACACATTTAAAACAAAAAGTCTAGAAAAAAATGAAAAATATATACTTTTATATATATTTTTTTAAAAAAATAACCTAAAAAACACTTTTTCACAACACAAACTCAAAACGACTCCACATTTTTGATATAAAATAAAGGAATTTCCAAATTAAATATTGTTTCAAGTTCACTCACCTCCACACCCCAAATGAAGTAACAGACAAAATGTTATATTGCACAACAAAATAGATACAACTATAAATATACTTTCATATCACCAAAACTTCACACCATTAAACACACAAAGCAACAGCATAAAAATACTTCACATTTAGGCAAATCTAACTAAAAATCAATCTTCCTTTCCAAACACTAAAAAGCATCGCTAACAACAAAAACACCCCTCATAATAAAGAAGCACCACCATAGCACTCCTCCCCCCATAACAAAAAAGCACCGCCCTTAATGACGATGCTTTGCTTAATATTATTTAGTAAAATTCTCACTAATTGAAATAACAAATATCTCCATTATTCTCAAAGAAAATTACCTATGAAACATTTTTCAATACTAAACATTTCGAACAATCTATTATTTCCTGAGGAACAGAAAATATAGTCTTATCAGATTTTAGTTTTTTTAACGTCTCTTCAATGGCTTTTTCAGACTTATCAATACCTATCCACCTTCTTGAAAGTTGCTCTGCAGCTAACAAAGTTGTTCCAGAACCTGAGAAAAAATCCATAACTATACTATCCTGATTTGATGAAGTGCGTATAATTCTTTTCAACAAATCCAAATTTTTTTCTGTGGGATAAACAGGATATTGCGGATCTTTAAAATCCCAAATATCTTGAACCTTTTTACCAGCCTGTTCATCTGCATAAATTATTCGGCGCGGTGTTCCTGTTCTGCTCCATTCTATTAAACCTTGCTTATCCAACTTTTCCAATTCCTCAGGAGAACAACGCCAATGCCGTCCCGTTGGTGGCAAAATCCCCTTAAAAGGTTGAGCTGTACATCCATTTTTTGTTTCCCCAGGAGCATGTAACGGAACTGTTGTATAATATCGTCCATCTTTCACTTTTTTATATAATTTTTCTATATCTTCTTGCGAATACTCATCATAACATTCATTCCAAATATTATTCTTCGTCTTAGAATAAAACAAAATTAAATCTTTAATATTTCCATAAGCGCATCTTTTAAAATTTTTAGGATTACATTTTATTCTCGTAATATCATTGCGAAAATTATCCGCACCAAATATTTCGTCCATCAAGATTTTAATATAATGACCAATTTTATAATCAATATGTAAATATATCGAACCTTCGTCAGATAATAATTCTCGCGCTAAAATCAACCGTTCACGAATAAACTCAAAAAACTCATCTCCCACCAACGTATCACTATACGCAATCTCACTATCACTTTTCATGCTAATAGTTTGAACTCGTTCTTTATCTGTTCGAAAAATAGTATTTGTTGAAAAAGGAGGGTCAATATAAATTAAATCTATTTTCCCTTTCATATTATATTGATATAATAACGCCTTTAAAACTAAAAGATTATCCCCATAAAACAGTTTATTAGTCTCTGGATTAAATTGGGGAAGAACAACTTTTCTATCGTCTTTTAATATTTCTTGTTCCGTTTTTTTATTATCATACGTCAAAATCATCGATTATCCTAAACTGAATACAAAAATTCATTTAACACAAGCGCACTTAATATATTATATCGACTATATTGTTTAGTAATAGCAGTATACAATTTGTTACGTCCTGGAATATATAAGACACCATCAAGAATGGCCACAGTAATCGCATTTACTGATGTATCTGTAATTGTATCAATAGCATCATTAAACTGTGCGTTTTGGTGTCCGCCAAAATCTGTTAAAAACTTTGCCTCTCCAATAACATATTTTTTATTAAACCTTGCAACAAAATCCAACCCCTTATTTCTGTGATAATTAACATTTTGGCTTGCCCACTCTTTCATTTCCGCATCACTCGCACACAAAACAGCATTATCAGTAGTTTGGCAAAATTCGGATAAAGGCAACACTGGAACACCTAACGCCCCACTAGAAATCCACCTTTTAAATAACGGACCAATCTGCCTGTTAGTTTCTTTGGGTTCGCAACATCTTTCATATATTTTATCAAGTCCAAGACCATATAATCGCCCTGCTATTCTATTAACTGTTGCAGGATTACGCAATAAAGCAGTTTTATCTCTTTTAAGATACGCCACATATGAATCTTTTATAGGAAACAAATCAAAATTTAGTAATGCCTCAACCAATTTAAGATTATCTCTTTGCTCAAAACATACTTCCACTTCATTCCATTTAGTTTTATCTATACATCTAATCCCTTCAGGTATCGTGGGATACACGCGAAATAACTCATCTAAGTAATTTCGTTGATTTGCATATTCAATACTTAACTTTGTCCAATAGTTCATTATTGCATTATTCCCAATTTTAACAACCATACTAAAGTTTACAAATTTGATATTTTAAAAGCAAGTCTTTCGAATACTTTTTGAATTAAAAAAACAAATACTTTTTAATTTTCCAAATTTAACACCCCAAAACCACAAATTCTAAGGCAAAACAGAATCAAATTTTCCCTTTCAGATATTTATAAGTATAGCCCTTAGCCTTCTTCACCACTTCTTCTGGCGTTCCTTCTGCAACAATACGACCACCACCGTCGCCCCCTTCTGGCCCCATATCGATAATATAGTCAGCAACTTTTATCACATCTAAGTTATGCTCAATCACAATCACCGTGTTTCCTTGGTCCACAAGCGCCTGCAAAACTTTTAATAGCTTATTGATGTCTTCAAAATGAAGCCCAGTTGTTGGCTCGTCTAAAATATAAACCGTCTTGCCCGTGGCGCGTTTGGAAAGTTCTTTTGAAAGTTTAATCCGTTGCGCCTCCCCTCCAGAAAGAGTCGTCGCTTGTTGTCCAAGATGAATATAACCTAGACCCACCTTTTGCAATAATTCCAAACGTGAACGAATAGCTGGAATACTCTCAAAAAAGCCAACCGCCTCATCAACTGTCATATCCAACACATCGGCAATAGATTTTCCCTTGTATGTAACCTCTAGTGTCTCGCGGTTAAAACGCTTCCCATGACATTGCTCACATTCCACATAAACATCAGGCAAAAAGTTCATCTCGATTTTCGTAACACCATCGCCTTTGCATGCCTCACATCGCCCACCGGCAACATTAAACGAAAAACGCCCCGCCTGATACCCTCTCGCTTTAGAAAGTGGAAGTTCCGCAAACCAATCTCGAATATAAGTAAACAGCCCCGTATATGTCGCAGGATTAGAGCGAGGTGTGCGCCCAATAGGAGATTGGTCAATATCAATCACCTTGTCTATGTTTTCCAATCCTCTAATCTCGTCATAACTTCCCGTTGGCTCACGCGAACCATTAAGCTCTTTGTTTAAGGCCTTAAATAACGTTTCCAAAATAAGCGATGATTTACCGCCTCCAGAAACCCCCGTAACCAATGTTAACGTGCCAAGTGGCACTTTTAGTTTAACATTTTTAAGGTTATGCGTCTTTGCCCCTGTTAATTCCAAAAATTTGCCATTTCCTTTGCGCCTTTTTCGTGGCACGGCAATTTCTTTCTGCCCATTTAAGTATTGCGCGGTCAAACTATTTTTATTGTGTAACACTTCGTCAACTGTTCCAGATGCCACAACATTTCCCCCAAGTTCACCAGCGCCTACGCCCATATCCACCAAAAAATCCGCAGCCCTAATAGCGTCTTCATCATGCTCCACCACAATCACTGTGTTTCCAATATCTCTCAAGCGATTAAGCGTTTCAAGCAATCGATCATTATCTCGTTGGTGCAAGCCAATAGACGGCTCGTCTAACACATACAACACCCCCGTCAGCCCCGAACCAATTTGCGAAGCAAGCCTAATACGTTGCGATTCGCCACCAGATAACCCACCAGACTGACGCGAAAGAGTGAGATATTCAAGTCCAACATTGTTCAAGAACTGCAAACGCTCAATAATCTCCTTTAAGATTTTATGGGCAATTTGTTGTTTTTGTGGGGTTAATTGTTCTTCAACCCCTGCAAACCATTTAAGCGCGTTTTTAATCGAGAGGTCAGAAACCTCCATAATATCTTTTCCACAAACCTTAACCGCCAACGCCTCAGGCTTCAAACGCTTACCATGGCAAAAGGTACATGGCGCAGCAGATTGATAGTGCGATAATTCCTCACGCGACGCCGCAGATTCTGTCTCTAAAAAACGCCGTTCCATATTGGGAATAACCCCCTCAAATGGCTTATCAGAAACAAAAGTCGAATAATAAATCGGCACACACACATTTCCCGAACCATAAAGGATAATCCGCCGCGCCTCTTGCGGTAAATCCTTCCATGGCGTATCCTGCGAAATATGCAAAAAATCACATAGCGACACAAGCGTTTGTTTATAAAACGACGACTTAAACCCATACCACGGCGCAATCGCCCCTTGCGCAATAGATTTTGCCACATTAGGCACAACCAAAGCCTCGTCCATATAAAGTCTAGCGCCCAAACCATCGCAATGCGGACAAGCCCCCTGCGGGTTATTAAACGAAAAAAGCCTAGGCTCAATCTCTTCAATCGTAAAACCAGAAACAGGACAAGCATATTTTGCCGAACAGGTAAAGCGATTACTTTCACTCAAATTATCAACATACAAAATCCCGTCGCCAATTTTAAGCGCCGTTTCCACAGACTGCGCCACCCGCTCGCTCATATCTTCTGGCTTGATAACTAATCGGTCGATGACAACTTCAATATCGTGTTTGATGTTTTTCTCCAAACTTGGCACATCTTCAAGGTCATAAACTTCGCCATCAATCTTCCCTACTTCTTCTTCGAGCTCTTCCTCTACAGGCTCTTCAACCATTTCCTCTTGAGTC
>CAZRHI010000016.1:0-17959 GCA_964599945.1 uncultured Acetobacter sp.
GTATAGCCAACAGCATCTTGACGCATGGCGTGCCATACGTTGCTACATGCTTGACAGCGGAAGTTTTGTCCTGTTTTGGGGATTAAATCATCTGGAATTTCATAAATACTATGGCATTTAGGACAGCTTATTAACATCTTGTCATATTCCTTTGTTTGTTCCACCTTAGTATCTCCTGTTTTAGTGTGGGGAAGCAGGGTGGGTGTTGTGATTGAATTGTCAATTTCTTGTTAGTATATGTATAAAATCTATTTAATCAAATCTTTTTTTATTTTATAGGTTAATTTATTGTTAAACTTTGTAATTTGGGCAGTTTTTTAAATGGAGTATTGCTTAAAGAATAGTTGAGATGATGTATCAGGCTTTGGACGACACACGCATATTATAAGGTATGGGGCATGAAAACAATGGAAACAAGACAGTTAGAACCAATTGTTGAGATGAGAAATGTTGGGCTGGCGTATGGTGATAATGCGCCTGTGTTGTCGCATATTGATTTTTCGTTAAGACGCGGGTCTATACACTTTTTGACGGGAAAGAGTGGTGCAGGTAAAACCTCTCTTCTTTCAATGCTTTATTTGGCTCAAAAACCAACAGAGGGAACGTTGAAGGTTTTTGGAAACAATGTGGCATTGACAGATAGAGACACGTTGGCGTTTTTAAGACGGCGAATCGGTGTTGTGTTTCAAGATTTTAGGCTTTTAGAGCATTTGAGTGTGTTTGATAATGTGGCGTTGCCATTGCGTTTGCGGGGAATGAAAGAAAAGGAAATCAGAAAAAGGGTGATTGAGCTATTGGCTTGGGTGGAACTTTCAGATAATATGTACGCGAAGAGTTCTGATGTTTCTGGTGGCGAAAAACAACGGGCGGCGATTGCCAGAGCGGTTATTAACAGACCAGAGATTTTGCTTGCGGACGAGCCAACGGGAAACGTGGATAGCGAGATTGCGGTTAAGTTGATGAAATTATTTGCAGAGCTTAACAGGCTTGGCACGACGGTTATTATTGCGACACACTCTAACGAGTTGATGGAGAGGTATAATTATCCGAGGTTGAGGCTAGAGAATGGAGGTTTGAGTTATGTCAAATAATCTGTGGGGAAAAAATTGTGAACTAGCTTGCGGGAGGAAGCCTCACTTCGTCGCGTCGTGTATGTTTATTCCTTGGAGGGTTTTCGCGATTATTTCGCAATTTTTTTCTCCACAGAAACCCACCCATGGAAACGCCTGTGGCTTTTTGTTTATAGGGGGTGGAAATGGTCAATAAGATAACGCAACCTGTGCCTGATAAGGCAAAAGTTAGAGCTTTGAAAAAACAGCAACCTCCTTTAGACAAGGGGATAGAGTTGCCCATAGACGAGGGGTATTCACGGACGTTTTTGCGAGTGATTGTATCGGTGTCGGTGTTTTTGTTTGCGATTACGCTTGCTGGGGTGTTGGGCATTAACACAATGTTTGAAAATTCTAAACGGCAGGTGGTTTCTAACTTTACAATTCAAGTGTTGCCAAAGCCTAATTTTGAAGAAGGGCGCAAAGAGTTAAAAAATGTTGTGGAGTTTATGGAGAGATACCCTGATGTGGAGCAAGTTACGGTGTTAAGCGACCAAGAGTTGCGCGCGTTGCTTGAGCCATGGCTTGGGAATAATGTGGATATTGAGCTTTTGCCTATTCCGAAGTTATTAGATGTTAAAATCCGCAATGCGAAAAATTTTGATTATAAAAAACTAGCGGTTAGACTTTCGGAGGTGTCGCATTTGGCGTCTATCAATGATCATAATTTGTGGTTGACACGGCTTTTGCGGTTTATTAACTCGTTAAAGATGTTGGCGGTTACGGTGTTGATTATGGTGGCTTTGGCAAGTGTTGTGGCGATTGTTTATGCGGCAAAAACGGGGCTTAATGTTCATCGTGAGATTATTTCCATTTTGCATATTATGGGTGCAACAGATGAATATATTGCGATTAACTATGTGAAACAAATAACCCAGATGTCTGTTATGGCGGGGATTTGGGGAACGGTATTGGCTGTGCCTGCGATTATGATTGTGGGCGAAATGGCTAAAGGAATTGAGGCGGGTATTTTCAACTCGGTAACCTTTAGTTTGGGCGATTGGGTTTGTGTGTTACTGTTGCCGTTTGTTTCAGCAACATTGGTGGCGTTGACTGCGTATATTACTGTGGTGAAGACTTTGCGGAAAATGGTGTAATGGAGTTGGACTGATGACTGAGAAATGGCGAGATTTTAAAGAGTGTATTGATGTAAATTATAGAGGTTAAGTAGTTATTGTGTGTTAAGATTAACTTACGGAAGGGATTACTGAGATGAGACGTCAACGTAGATTAAGACTTTATGTGAGATATGGTAAGAGACAGTTGAGAAAGCCAAAGTTTTGGCGTTATATTACGGTGGGTGTGGCGTTGTTACTGGCAATGTGGGGGTATATGGCTTATCTGATGAGGTCTTTGGAGGAAGCTAATGTTAATGTGCGTCTGGCGACTGGGGGCGTGTTAAAAGCGGAGATGATACAGGCTGATACGCCTCAAGATTTGACCTTATATGAGGAAAATGGAGAAAAAGAAGAACTCTTAGACGTGGTTGATGATGTTAAAGAAATGCCAGTGGTAGAGTTGGAAAAAGTAAAGAAAGCTCCAGAAGTTTCTGGAAATGCGCAGGAAGAAAAAGAAGTTAGGGAAACGCTTGCAGTTGTTGAAGAAGCAAAAGACATTTCTGAGGCGGTGGAACAGCTTGAAGATGAGAACAATGTTGAAGAGAATGTTACCCCAGAGCAGAAAGACAATGCCCAAGAAAAGGCTCTTGATGAGAAAAAAGATTCTTTTAAAGGGGGCTGTTGGCGAGTGCAAGATTTTCTTTCTATCAATATGTTGGTTAGTGGAATGTCTGATTTTGATAAATTAAAACAGGTTCTTGAGGAAAGTTGGTTTGACGAGGGGCGTGTTTTGTTTGTTGAACGTGAGGAAACTGAGATAGAACGAAAAGCGGTGGAACAGTTTTTGACAAATGTTGTAATCTATACTAATGGAGATTGGGCTGATTGTAAAACAAAGATGGAACTGGCTATTTCGTATGTGCTTAGCAATAGAGAAGAATAAGAACGGCATGTGGCTTGACGATATTTTGTTGAGGTGAAATTGAAGAGGCTAAAATTTGGAACTGAGGTAGACACTGGTGCGTTATGATATTTGATTTTGTTGGAATAATAAGTTTGTTGTTTGCGTCCGCGTTTGGGTTTGACAAGGTTATCCGTTCGTATTATGTGATTAACGGTAAGTTTGTTGATTTTTCGTTGATAGCTTGGGGAGTGGCACTTGTTGTTTTGGGCTGGAGTATCTGGCGAGCAAAGAGAGGACAACCGTTTTTATTTTGTTTTATGTTAGTTTGGACGTTGGTTGCTTTGGCGTTTGAGTTATGTTTCTTTCATATTTTTGCGGGTGATGAACAGGCAGGAGAAAGGTTGCGTTGGCTTTTATGGGCTGAAAGTGTTGGGCTTTGTTGTTTGTTATTGTTTAAGCAATGGAAAATGGCGATATTATTAGGGGGTGGGTTGCTTTTGTCGTTCTTCTCGCAGTATTTGCTATTTCCAAAGGTGATTGATGTGGCGTATTTGCTTTGGGGTATGGGGGGGATAGCTGCTTGGTGGCTTATTTCTCAGACAGTGCAAAATGAAAAATTACGGCGTGTTTTGAGAGGGATAGGAGGGCTTGTTGCGGTTTTAGGTGTTCTTTTTGCTGGAGGGGGTATCTATTTACGCCTTTCTGGGATACGTTTTTACGAGAGCAAAATCCTTGAGCCTGCTAAAGAGGTTAAGGTTAGCATTATTGTTCCTGTTTATAATGCGGAAAAGGGGATTGAGCGGTGTTTGGACAGTCTCCGTCGGCAGACATTAAAAGACATTGAGATTATTGCGGTTGATGACGGTTCGACAGATAAAACGCCTGAGATTTTGGCTCGTTATGCCGCGCATGATGCACGCATTCGGGTTATCCGACAGGAAAATGCGTATATCGGGGCGGCAAGAAACCATGGTTTGCGTGAGGCAAAAGGCGAGTTTGTTGGTTTTGTGGATAGCGATGATTGGGTTTCTCCAGAGTTTTATGAAGAGCTTTATAAGACAGCGGTCCGTGGAGAAAATGATGTTGTTTTAGCTAAGAATGTTCATATGGTACGCCAAATTAGGCCGTGGTATATACCTGAGGTTTTGAAAAAAGTGGAATATTCGCCTCAGGATAAAGATATATTTTTTCATGAAGATAATAAGCCTTTTATTTCGTATGTGTGGAACAAAATTTACAAAAGAGAATTTATTGAGCAGAATGATATTTGGTTTACTACCTATCGGACTGTTTATGAAGATGGTTGGTTCTCGTTTTTGATAAGGATGTATGCGAAAAATTTTGAGGTTGCTGATAGGGGTGTGTATTATTATTCCAGAGGTGAAAGAGTTACTGCTAGTTCTGGCGAGGGATTATCTGTTGATAAATTGGTAAAAGATGAAGCGTTTGAGATGTTTGTAGCATTCGAAGAAAAAATCAAAAATGCGTTGAAAGATGAGGCCGAGAAAGAGGTTCTTTTGAAAGAATGGCGGAGAAAGGTTGGGTTGCTTGTTAAAGATTACTATAATCAATTTAAGAAGGAAGATAAAAAAGCTTTTTTTGAGAAGTGTGTAGCGGTGTTTGATGAAGATTTTTGTTTGAGTTTTGATGATAGCAATTTAGAGGATTGATGCGATGATGAAAAATATATTTACCTTTTTGGGGCTAACGAGTGTTTTATTGCTGTTTTCAGCTGGGTTTTACTTTGTGAGCAGTGATTATTTTTTTGTGAATGGGAAAAATGTGGATTTTTCAATTATTGCATGGCTTGCGATGTTTCTTTTGTGGGGGTGGGCGTTTTGGGAATATAAACGCAATGATGACCCTAAGGGGTTGATGTTTGCATCGTTTGTTAGTTTATCTGCTATGTGTTTTGATTTGTATCGCTTTTTTATTTATACGGCGGATAAGAGTGTTAATCCTTATCTCTTGGCGATTATGGGCTGTGAGCTGGTTGTGTTTGTTTTGGCGTTGTTTATTCGCCAGAGATTTTTAGCGTATTTGAGCTTAGGGGCATTGTTTATTGCTGTTTGGGGGACTTTTTTAATTTACCCTGCCTTGTTTAAATTAGTGTATATTTATTCTGTGGTGGGATGTTTGTGCGGATTATGGTTCGTAAATTGTTTGGTTAAATCAGAATTTTGGAAAAAGCGTTTGGCTCTATTGACTGTTTTGGTGTTTGTTGGGGCTTTGTTGTGGGGCGGAGTGGTTGTCTATTTGCGTCATCCTGGGATACGCTTTTATGAGAGCAAAATTCTTGAGCCTGCTAAAGAGGTTAAGGTTAGCATTATTGTTCCTGTTTATAATGCGGAAGCTGTGATTGAGAGATGTTTGGATAGCCTTAGGAGACAAACGTTAAAAGATATTGAAATTATTGCGGTTGATGACGGTTCAACAGATAGTACACCTGAAATTTTGGCTCGTTATGCTGAGCATGATGCGCGTATTCGGGTTATTCGCCAAGAAAACGCCTATGTGGGAGCGGCGAGAAACCATGGCTTGCGTGAGGCAAAAGGCGAGTTTGTTGGCTTTGTGGATAATGACGACTATGTTTCTCTGAATTATTATGAAGAGCTTTATAAGGTGGCGGTTAGCAATAATCTTAATGTGGCGATTGCGGAACGAACGAATTTTGTTCGTCAGGCGAAACAGATTTTCTTAAACGAAGTGATGGATTTTACCCTTTTTAGTGATAAAGGTAAAGATGAAATGTTAACATTTACTAAGTTTAGTGTTGGATATATCTGGAACAAGATATATCGTAAATCTTTTCTGTTTAATAATGATATTTGGTTTACAACACGCAGAACTATTTTTGAGGATTGGTATTTTTCAATATCTTTATTTATGTATTTACAGGATATTCAAGTGGCTCAAGGAACAAACTATTATCATACTATGTATGAAACAGTGAATGAATCAGCAAAAAAGACAACATTTAAAGAGGGTGTGTTTTTGATGTTGGCGGATTTGAAAGAGCTTATTGCAAATAGAGATTTGAACGAAGAGCAACGAGCGCGTGGTAATGCAATGTATGAGAGTAGTCGTGAAAGTATATTAACAAATTATTTCTTAGAGCTGAGTGATGAGGACAAATCTTTGTTTGTTGAGAAATGCGTGGCGTTTTTTGATGAAGATTTCTGTGTGAAAATTTCTAAAAAGAGGAAACCTAAAACATTAGCAGAGAAGTTTGGTCCATGGAAAGAGTGAAAATCATAACTGGATTTATGGTGGGTATAGCGGTTATTTGCTGGCTAGGTGGGTTTATCATCTTTTGCAGTGAAGTATTTCATTATGCTGATTTAGGGATAGCCTCGGTTCGGATGTTGAAAGAAGCGGAACCTCTGATTCAAGAGGGCAGAAGTGGGGTTGTTGCTTTAACTGGTGGACGTAATCGAATTGCGAAAGCTTTGGAACTTTTAAAACTTGGAAAGAGCGATAGACTGCTAATTTCTGGGGTGAAGAAAGGGACTGGGCTTGATGTTATTGCAAAACGTGAGGATATTGTGATAGAAGCTGGGCAACCGATTGATCTTGGTTATCAGGCGACGGATACTGTTGGCAATGCGGTTGAGGTTAAGGCGTGGGCAGAACAATATCAGATGAATAAGCTAATGGTTGTTACGTCGTTTTACCATATTCCACGTTCTTTTCTTGAACTTAGCCATGCGATGCCTGAAAACGAGCTTGTTTTTTATGCGGTGCAATCACCGTATGTATTGCGTCGGTGGTGGTCATCGTTAAGTAGCTTTTTGTTTTTGGCTGCAGAATATACAAAATTTTTGGTAGTTTATGTGCAATATAAGGTGTTAGGATTATAAAATGAAGAAAATTGGACTTTTTTTACGCTCTTTGGTGGCTAATTTATACTTTTATCCTGTGATGGCGATTGGGTTTATGATTTGTATTCCGATTGGGCTTTTTTCTCGGAAAAAAATGGTGTCTTTGTGGGATATGTATTTACATCCTGTTATTTGGAGTGGGATGTTGAAACTTTGTGGAATTACGATTGAAGTGCGTGGTAGGGAATATATTACTGAAGGAGTGATTTTTGCTTCTAAGCATGAGTCTGCGTTTGAAACATATGCTTATACGGGGATTATTCCGCAGTCGGTGTTTGTTTTGAAAAAAGAGCTTACTTATATTCCGCTGTTTGGTTGGGGGCAGGCACTTTATGGTATGATTCCTGTGGACAGAGGGGCTGGTGCTAAGGCGATGAAAGGAATGCTAAATTCGGCAAAAGATAGAGTTGCCAAGGGGCGGTCGATTATCATTTTTCCTGAAGGAACGAGATGTAAACATTTAGAGGTTAAAGGGTATAAATCTGGTATTATGTTTTTAGCTGAAGGGCTTGATATGCCTGTGGTGCCTGTGGCTCTTAACTCTGATCTTTGTTGGTCTAAGGGGGCGTTTCTCCGCAGGTCTGGTAAGGTTGTTTTTGAGTTTATGGCACCAATGAGAGTAAAAGATTTTGCCTCAAAGAAGGAGTTTATGGCAGAGCTTGAGCGGCGCATAGAGGAAAAATGCGCGAAATTAGTTTAGGGGTGCGCAAAAGCACAATCATTGAGGCAAATTTGAAACCTCATGTACCTCTTGTACACTACGGCTTCAAATTTACACTCAAGCATTGCCCTTTATCGCACCCATAGAAACGCCTACGGCTTATTTTTTTAGGGAGTAAGATGAAAGACGACATATCCATATACATACATTTTCCGTATTGTCGGTCTAGATGTCCGTATTGTGATTTTTTTAGGGCGATTAAGCCTCGGGAGTTTGATGAAGAGAGCTTTGTTCAACGCTATTTGGCGGATTTAGATGCCTTTTTGCCTTATGTTTCGGGGAGGGTGGTTAAATCTATCTTTTTTGGAGGGGGAACGCCGTCTATTTTATCTCCAAAGGCTATTGATGCGGTTCTTTCGGGGATTGCATCGCGATTGTTGATACGTTCGAGTGCGGAGATTTCTTTGGAAGCTAATCCTAACACATTTGAAAAAGAGAAGTTTTTGGCGTTTCGCTCGAGTGGGGTTAATCGTTTGTCGCTTGGAGTGCAGGCGTTAAACGCTCGAGAACTTAAATTTTTGGGGCGGACACATTCGTTTGAGGAGGCAATGCAGGCGATAGAACTTGGCGTATCGACATTTCCAAAATTTTCCATTGACCTTATTTATGCGCGTCCGCATCAGCAATGGGACGACTGGCAAAAAGAAATCGACCTTGCGTTGTCTTTTGGTCTAAAACATATTTCTCTTTATCAATTAACCATTGAAGAGGGGACGTTTTTTGCTCGTAAAGGTGTTCATGCTTTAGATGAAGATTTGTCCGCAAGTCTTTATGAAGAAACAATTTCTTACTTGCGTTCTTGCGGGTTTGAACGCTATGAGGTGTCTAACTTTGCTAAAGCTTCTCATGAGAGTTTTCACAATCTGGTTTATTGGCAAGGAGGAGATTATCTCGGACTTGGTGAGGGAGCGCATGGACGCTTTGTGGCAAACAATGTTATCTATGCTTCTGTTGATGGACGTATTGCGGAAAAACTTTCATCTCAAGAACGGGCGGAAGAGCTCGTTTTAATGGGGCTTCGCATTAAAGAGGGAATTAACGCTGAGCGATTTTATCAAGCTTGTGGAATAAAGTTATTTGAGTTTGTTGATTTGGAGCGGCTGAATAGATTGGCTGGGCAAGGTTTTCTGTTGGCTGATAAAGAAGGGATTAGGCTTACTGATGAGGGTTTTTTAGTTTTAGATGAAATTGTGCGTTGTTTGGTAAGTTAATGTTAATCTTTTGTATGTTAGTGTATATTTAGAACTTAGATTTTAGGAGATTTTATGATGCGTTTTTTATCTGGTGTTGCGTGTTGTTTGGCGTTAAGCGCGTGTTATTACCCATGTGGAGAGTATAATTTGAGTGGGAATAGACCTTTTTTTGAACCACAAAGCGCAGAAAATGGATATAAACCAGAAAGTAGTGGTAAAGTTTTTCATGTGGCTGGGTTTGATGTTGAAGAAGGTGTGCAGATGCGCCGTTTCTTTGATGATTTTTATGAGCCGATGCACGCTAAATATGAAGGAAACAATGTTATCCGTTGGACATATTATATTGATTATGATGCTCAAAAAGACAAGGGGCGTATTGTTCGTTATTGCGAACTTGATAATTATGCTCCGAAGAGTTTGTGTCAGCTTAATGTGGAGTTTTATAGGACATACGTTCGTTCTGCCACAAGTAATTGCAAATAGGCGTGGGGCGTGCTAATTTGTGAACTAATTCGTGAATGGAAGCCTCACTTCGCAATCCTCACGTACGTTTTAGTACGCTCCAGTTGCTCGGAGGACATTCGCGATTATTTCGCAAATTATCCCACCCGAGGCCAAATCATTCCAAGAGGAATGATTTTCGGTTTTTTGGGGGGGCGTGCTAATTTGTGAACTAATTCGCGAATTATCCCACCCTTAAGCCAAAGCACTCTTTGAGTGCTTTTCGGTTTTATAAGGGGCGTGTTTTTTCTTCTTTGGGGGTTGTTTGGGTGAGGGTAAGGATTATATTTCTTGGTGGTTTATTTTTTTGGAGGAAAGTATGAAAAAGAAATATATTGTTGCTGTGCTTTTAGGGGTGATGTTGGCTTTGGGGGGCTGTGAGTGTTTAACCTGTGGTGGTGGAGCTTCACGAAAAGCTTACCAAGTTCAAGGAATTAACGCTTATAAAGGGCAGAGTGTTACTTCGTTGTTTAACACTAATGGCGCGCCAAATAACGTTCAAAATTTGGCTAATGGTGATATTATGTGGATTTATTACACTAATTATCGTCCTGTTGGGGGTGGGGAAATGATTTCTTATGATAATCCTTCGGCTTCTCAGGCTGGTTCAACCTGTACAGTCAAAGTTCTCATCCGCAATGATGTTGTGGCTAATGTGATGTCTTCTAATTGCTAGTTTTTTTGTTTTTTTCTTAAAAAATGTTTATAGCCTTATTAAAAAGCTTGCATTGACGTCTAAATCTTCCTAAATAACCTTAAGATATAACAATAATTCTTTGATGGTTATTTATGAGATGAGTACAACGGCTGACTATTACGAAACTTTGGGTGTGGCAAAAACGGCGTCTGCGGACGAATTGAAAAAGGCGTATCGCAAACTTGCTATGCAATATCACCCAGATCGCAACCCTGGTAACAAAGAGGCGGAAGCTAAGTTTAAGGAAATTAACGAAGCATACGAGGTGTTAAAAGACGAACAAAAACGCGCCGCGTATGACCGTTATGGGCATCAGGCTTTTGCTGGTGGTATGGGAGGAAATGGTGCTGGTGGTAATCCGTTTAATGGGTTTGATTTTACTGGTGCTGGGTTTGCTGATGTGTTTTCGGATATTTTTTCAGAATTTACGGGGCAGGGGCGTGGTCGGCAGAAATCTTATGCTGAGCGTGGCGAAGATATTCGTTATGATATTACCATGACCTTAGAGGAAGCTTTTTCTGGTTTTGAAAAAGAAATTAACATTACTAGCTCAAAAGAATGTGAACATTGTCATGGGCATGGAACGGCTGACGGCAAAGAACCTCCTGTTTGTGCGACTTGTGGCGGAAGTGGTAAAGTGCGCACACAACAAGGGGGATTTTTTGTGTTTGAAACAACGTGTCCGCAATGTCGTGGGGCTGGGCGTGTGGTTTTGGAAAAATGCAAAAAATGCCGTGGTACAGGTAAAGAAAAAATTGAAAAAGCCCTTAAAATCAAAATCCCTGCGGGGATTGAACACGGAACGCGTATGCGTGTGGCTGGGGAAGGCGAAGTTGGGAGACATGGTGGTCCGAAAGGAGATTTATATGTCTTTGTGAATATTCGTCATCATAATCTCTATGAACGCGACGGGGCGGATTTGTTTGTGGAAGTGCCTATCTCTATGGCGAAAGCTGCTCTTGGAGGGAATTTTAAGCTTAAAGGGATTGACGGTGAAGAAATTACAGTTGATGTTAAGGCTGGCACTCAACCGCTTGACCGCTTGCGTCTTAAAGGAAAAGGTATGCGATATATCAATACGGATAAACGTGGGGATTTGTTTGTTCAGTTTAAGGTGGTGATTCCTTCTAAACTTAATGACAAGCAAAAAGATTGTTTGAAGCAATTTGAAGCGGAAGCACCTGAAGAAGACAAATCTTTTTGGAGCAAGCTCTTTTCTTAAGAAAAGTAAGAGAATTTTTAATGCTGTTGTGGGAAGGTGCTTTGGGGACTTTCCCATTAGTGTTAATGAGGCGTGTGGTTTAGTGTTTCTTTGCTAAAAGCAGGGGATTCTTTTTGTTGACTTTTAGTGTAATTTGTTGTATGCTTTGACTATATAGATAAATGATTTTTGTGTTTATGGTGATGTATCATGGCAATAACTAGATTAGAAATAGCATATACAAAAGCGTATGGCGAGGAACTCGGAGCTAAAATGTATGGTGAATTGATGGCGGCGGCAAAAGAAGTCGTTGAAAAATCATCTAAACAGGCTTCGGCGGAAGTTTCAGATAAACAAGTGGAAAATACGCAATCAGGGCAAACGCGTGGTGTTGAGCCTGCTCAGTTTATGCCTGAACAACCTAAACAAGAAGAACAAACTCCTGTGGAAGATTATACTGTTCGTAAAAAGAAGCCTCAAGAAAATGAAGCGACGGAAAAGGAAGAACCTAAGAAAAATAGCTTTATTTGGCGCATCTTAGACGATATGGAAAAAAATGCGGAAAAGAGCGACGACCCTACAATGGCTTTATTCTTATCAGTGTTTAAGATGGCTCTTAAGTATGCGTCTGGTCATGAAGAATTTAATCAGCAACTTGATGCTATGGAGAAAGATCCAACAGTTAAAGATGTGGTGAAAGAAGCTCCGATTAAAGAAGCTCCTGCTAAAGAAGTGGAAACAGTTAAACTTTCTAACGAGCAGACGAAAAGTCCGTTGGATTTGAGTCTTGATGAGATATTAAAGGTCAATGTTCCGAATGCAGAGGACATCAAAATAAAATCTTCGGCAGAACTTAAATGTGATAAGATTTTTGATGGAAAAGAAACAGTTACTATGGAAGATTTGAAGCCTCTGGGGGTTACTAATGCTGACTTGCAACCAACATTAAAGACATTGTTAAAAGACAACCCTGAAAAACAATCTCAGCTTATTCCTGAAGGATTAGGCAATGAGAACGCGCCTATTGGCAAAGAATTGGCTGTGGCTTTGATTGGGCGAGCTGAACAACGCGAGGCGATTGCAAGACACAATGCTATGCAACGGGCATAGGGTCTAGTGTACGACGACTAGCAATAAGGCAAGAAAGACGAGAACTAAAACTGAGTAATGGGTCAGTCTTAGGGTATGGGTTTTTATGGTTTCGGCAAGCATCGGAGAGATGAGGAGCATTGCCACAACGTATGCTGGGTTGGTGGTTTCTCTTAGGGCTAGGGTTTTGGCGGTGATGAGAATCAAGCCAGATTGCATTTCCTTTATTTATTGGCGCGAAGAGGAGGGTTCGTTTTGGGGTATCTGATGATGGGGTGGTAATGAAAAACAAGATAGTATTATATAATCCACTCGTGAAGCAGGCGATTGTTAGGTAATATATTACTCCTGCGTAGGCTGAACCTCCGTTTAAGGCGATATAGCGGGTTGCGATGCTCATTAGGGCAAGCGCAAAGACCGCAGGATAAAGATATTTTTCGGCTATTTTGTTAACGTGGACATTCATCATTTGCCAATAACTGACGGAAAATCCACATAATATGAGAACGATGGTTATTAGCTTTTTAGGTGTTTTCATGAGGTTTTGGAGTTCGGGGAAGTCTATGGTCCACCACAGGAGAGCCGTTATCCAAACGGTTGTTGCCATAAAGCCAGAGCTAGCATGGCTTCCATAACGACCTGTGGCGAAAAAGAGGTGGCTATCGTATATGCCTATCATTAAGCCTTGCAAGACGAGGATTAAGATATATTCTGGCGAAAGGTTTAGTGGAACAGTTAAAAGCAATGGGGAAACGAGCAAACTTATGCCAAAACCACGCCATATCCCTAAAACATATCCATTATAGTTATGTTTGGCGTTAAAGGTGAGGTATAGAGCGTTTGTGAGGGCGTAGATGAGGCTTAAATATATCCAATCCATTGTTAAGGGTTTCCTTTCTTTTGTGATATAATCTTGAGTGGTGATGTTTCAAAGGTTATTTGCTTGATTTTTATGACACATTGTGCTATACTATATATAATTTATGGAGATGAATTATGACTTTTGATGATATTATTAACTCGGTTTCAGATGAAGAGGCGATTGCTCATTTGGCAAACCAAACGGCTATTAAAGAAAGTGAACGTCGGGAGAAAGGCAACCACTTGATGTTGCCTGAGGAACAGAGGTATAATTTGGCGTTTTATGCTAAAATGGCTCGGGAACATGTTGGTTGGGATAATTTTTCTTCAGAAAACAAAACGGCGTTTATGAGCAATGTGGAAGAGTTGTATAATGGTATTTCTCGGGTTTGTAGGCAAGATGAGTTTATGCGAGATATTTTTAACGCCACAGGGAAATATATTGAGGATAGACATTTCACTATGTGGACGGGAGATATGAAAGACCATTTAGTGGGGGGAGGAGAAAAAGAAGAGCGTTCGGTGGGGAGGAATTTTGCAAAATTGGAAAATAAACCCGAAGGTTATGAGTGTTTGGGTAAAGAAATTGCTAGAACTCCCAATGGCGAAGAGGCGATTCTTTGGGAAATTGGGGCGATGAAAGGAAAAGGCGGAGAAGATGTGTTGGTTGTGGCGGTGCCTAATTTTTGGAACAAGGGAAATACATATGACGATTGGGCGCAATTTATTGAGACATTTGACAAGGCGTATTTAAGCAATAAAGAAAAATGGGAAAAAGGGCGCATTGTGTTAGATGTGCGCAACAATGGTGGCGGTGAAGACAAGGCTTTGGACCATGTGGCTAAACGGCTTTATGGGAACATGGTAAACACATATAAGCGTTGCGAGATACGCGATACGGCATTATCTAATGCGATTTTACATACGCACGGCGCATATAAAGATACGAGTTTGGCAAGAGACGGGCTTTCTTCTGGTGATTTGGTACAAAGAAAAAGTTTTTCGGGGAAAAACCAGACGCTATTTGACGAAACAGAAGTTTTTTATCCGTTTAACTTAAAAGACGGGTATCGGGGGAGAATTGATATTTTGGTGGATCGTGATGTGGGGTCTTCAGCGGAGAGTGCTTATACCTCGTTTTATCATCACCCTAATGTGCGCTATATTGGTGAGAATACGGCAGGTATGCAACAATTTACACAAGGAACGTTTAATTTGCCTTGTGGATATGCGTTAAGAGTGGGGGTTACAAAATTAACCTATTATGATAAAGAAGGCGAAAATATTGAGGTTAAAGGGCATAAACCTGATGTGAACTGTTCTAAAAAAGACGCGTTTGAGCAGGCTATGGAAATTGGGCTTGATGAGGGGCGTGTGTTAGGTTTTCGAGAGATTAACGAAGCTCGACATGGAAAGTTGACTATGGTAACCTATGACCCGAAAGCAGCGACTGACCCACGAAAGGCCTATTATGCCAAATATTTGGAAGTTGGGTTGCTGCAAGTTGAAGAAACTAATCGTCGAAATCAGGGAGCTAGTTATTCGGCGATGCGTGGGGGAAAAGGCGAAGAACGCTATTAAAAAAAACACCGCTGGAGCGGTGCTTGATTAGATTATTTTTTCTTATTCTTAAAACTGCCGTTTGGGCGTTTTTTGAAAGAACTTTCTTCATAAGAAGTTGCTTTTTTCCTTTTATCGGCAAATTTTTTTGATGGGCGTGGTTTGGGTGTATTATCTGATTTCTTTTCTTCAAAACGAGCAGATTTTTCTGTTTTTGTTTTTTTGAACTTTGGCTTGGCGACAATGACCTCAACGCCGTTTTCCATAAACGTTGTTGGCGTTGTTTTATTTGCACGTTTTTCTTTGGAAAATTTTTCATCTGCTTTTAAGATTGTGCGAACGGGTGGGGTTTGTTTCTTTTTTTCAACAGAAAAGCCGAATTTGCCGATTTTGCGCCCTAAGGTATAGTAAAAACCATGGGCATAAGCGAGTAGACCAGCTTTTTCAAGATCTAGCGCACCAGTGTTATCAATGTATTTATCATCAACATTAACAGCGACGACTTCGGCTAAAAACATATCGTGTGTGCCAAATGAACGGACTTCCATAACTTTGCATTCAATGCTTACAGGGCATTCTTTTACTTGAGGAGCGGAAACTTTAGTTGATGGTTCGGGTGTTAAGCCTGTTAGGGCAAATTTATCTATATCTCTGCCAGATTTGACACCAACTGTATCCACCGCTTCGGCTTCTTTCCATGTGGGGAGGTTTATAACAAACTCTTTGTGTTTGGTTACAAGTTCGTGCGTGTAGCGAGTGGGGCGGAGAGAAACATAAGTGATGACGGGGTCTGAGCAGATTATTCCTGTCCATGCGGCGGTCATTACATTTGGGTGGTCTAGGTCTCCAGAAGAGATGAGAGCAGGGGGAAGAGGGGAAAGCATGGTACCAGCACGCCAAGTTTGTTTGGTCATTTGAGTTTATCCTTTACTGTTATTTGAATATGAGAAAAGTTATAGCATACTCAAATAAAAAGTAAAGTTTTTTTTGACTTCCCAAAGGAGGAAAGATAAAGCCCCGTTGTTTGGACGGGGCTTTTCTTTATTTGCGTTCGAGGTTTTTTAAGAACTTGTTTAATAGTCTTACCCCGAAGCCTGATGCACCTGCTGGGTATAGTGGTTTAGCTTTTTCTATCTTATCCATACCTGCGATGTCTAGATGCGCCCATGGGGTGTTTTTGTTGACAAAGTGTTCTAAGAAACAGGCGGCGGTGATTGAACCAGCGGAGCGTCCGCTTGAGATATTTTTAATATCTGCAATGTCTGATTTAATCATCTTACGATAATTATTTGTTAATGGGAAACGCCATAGTAACTCACCAGACTGTTCACCTGCGATGCTTAATAATTCTGCCATGCAGTCATCATTTGTGAACAAACCTGCCATTTCATCACCTAAGGCGACAACGATTGCTCCTGTTAGGGTGGCGATGTCAATAATCCGCTCTGGTTTATATTGTTGTTCAATATAAGTTAAACAATCTCCTAAAACCAAACGTCCTTCCGCGTCCGTGTTTAAGATTTCTACCGTTTTTCCAGAGAGCGAAGTTACGATGTCTCCTGGACGGGTGGCTGTTCCTGAGGGCATATTTTCAACCAAGCCCACAATGCCTACAATGTTTAGATTCATTTTTTGTTGAGCTGCTGCTTTTAGAGAGGCGACCACAACGGCTGAACCTGCCATATCTTGTTTCATATCCCACATACCTGCTCCTGGTTTTAAGGAGATGCCACCAGAATCGAAAGTTACGCCTTTGCCAACTAAGGCTACATCCCAATTTTTGCTCTTTTTATTTCCTTGATGTTCTAAAATACAAACATATGGACTGTTTGTTGAACCTTGTGATACGGAGAGTAACATATTAAAGCCTTTTTTCTTTAGCTCGGCTTGGTTTAAGACGGTTACTTTCAGCCCTAAGTGTTCTAAACGCTTAATGTCTGAGGCATAAATCTCTGGGGTTAGCTCGTTTGACGGCTCATTGATGAGGTCTCTGGCGTAGCGGATTGCGTTTGCTAAAGCAGAAGTCGCCTCGTAGGCTTTTTTATCTAGCTTATCTTTAGCAACAAAATTAACCATTTCAAGTTTTGGAAATTCTGTGGGCTTTTTCATAGTGTGGTATTTATCAAAACTATATGAGGCAAGCTCAATACCAAAACCTAAACTTTCGGCTACTTTTTGCGCACTAAAGTCTGTTTTCGGGAGTTTGCGCGCATAAATGGTTGCGGTTTTGAAGTTTTTAATCCGCGTATATAGCTTGCCCCCCATTTCTTCAAGCTCTGCTGTATCAATCGTATTTTTAACACGGAGCAAAACAACCACTTCTTTTACCATGTCTAATGTGAGGAATGTGTTTTTGCTTTCTTCGGTGTCTTCTCGTTCGGCGAGTGCTTTGAGCTTGTTAAATGTGGAGCGGTTAATAATTTGTGCGACACCGTAGTTTAGAGGCTCTTCTTCGGTGGCGATTAAGACTTTTACTTCCGCATCTTCATATGCTTGGTTAAAGGTTATTTCGGTCATTTGTTTCTCCTTATAAAATGTGTGTGCTAACGCACTTATTTGTGGATTGCTTCGGATATTTGCCTTATGGCGCACCTCGCAATGACGCTTAACTTGAATATTGCGTAGGTAATAGTGAATATTTGGTTAAAATTCAAGCTTGACATTGCTTTTTATGGTGATAATGTCAAAAAAAATGATTTTTACGAATGAGGCTTATATGAGTGGAATTTATAAGGTTGATGATGATAATTTAGCACGCGCGGCGGCTCTTATCAAGTGTGGTGGGTTGGTTGCTTTTCCAACAGAGACGGTTTATGGCTTGGGCGCAAATGTTTATGATAGACACGCTGTGGCTGCTATCTTTGAAGTTAAAGGGCGTCCCTCATTTAACCCGTTAATTTCTCATTTGGGGTATCCTGATGAGCTTGACGAATATGCGGCGGCGGATAGCAGGGCTATTTTTTTAGCAAAAAAGTTTTGGCCTGGACCGTTGACCTTTGTTTTGCCTAGGCTTGATGATGACCCGTCGCTTGACCTTGTGTGCGCAGGGCTTGAAACGATTACTGTGCGTTGTCCAAGACACCAAGTCGCTCTTGACCTTATTCGGGCAAGCGGTGTGCCGATTGCTGAGGAGGGAGTTATTTTTAATACATAGTCCGCTATTACATACGCTACGGTTGAGTAG
>CAZRHI010000017.1:0-17346 GCA_964599945.1 uncultured Acetobacter sp.
CGACATTTAACTTGACGGATAATCAAGCTGAAGCAATTTTGAATATGAAACTTCGTAATCTGCGTAAGCTTGAAGAGGAAGAAATCCGTGGCGAGTTTGATGAACTAACCGAAGAGAAGAACGGGCTTGACGCTCTCCTTAACAGCGAAGAGTTGCGTATGACTAAACTTGGTGAAGAAATCAACCTGATGAAAGATAAGTTTGGCAAGAAAACAGCTTTAGGCAAACGGCGCAGTCAATTTGCGGATATGCCAGAAGATGTTGATGTGCCGATTGAGGTGATGGTGGAGAAAGAACCGATTACGATTATCCTCTCACAAAAAGGGTGGATTAGGAGTATGAAGGGATATATTCCACTGACTGATGAGTTTAAGTTTAAGGAAGATGACGCGTTACAATGTGTTATCCATGCGTATACGACAGATAAAATTATTTTGTTTGATACCTCTGGCAAGTTTTTTAACATTAGCGCAAATGAAATACCTTCGGGCAGAGGTTTCGGGCAGCCTGTACGTTTAATGGCAGACTTGGGGGTTAATGATAATATTTGTTCCATGTTTGCTTTTGAGAAAGGAGCAAAATATATCGTTTCATCTGACTATGGGCATGGATTTGTGATTGATGAGAGTCATCTTCTTGCGCAAACACGTAATGGACGCAAAATTTTGAACCTTGCTGACGGAGAAGTGGCGGCATTTTGTAAGAAAATTACTGGCGATATGGTGGCGATTGTTGGTGAAAATCGCAAGCTCCTCATCTTTAAGCTTGAGGAAATTCCTTCTATGGCTCGTGGTCGCGGGGTTGCTTTACAAAAATATCAAGGATGCAAGATGTCTGATATTCAGGTGTTTAAAGAAGAAGAAGGCTTTTGCTATAATCGCTCTGGGGGTGTTGCTAATGAGAAAGAATTACTCACTTGGCTTGGACATAGAGCGCAGGTTGGACGTTTAGTTCCATTTGGTTTCCCGAAGACAAATAAGTTTTTTAAAGAATAGGATTGAAAGAAATGAGTTATAATAACGATGATATTTCCGCGATGCGGGAAGCTATTATGATGTCGGCAACGGCTTTAAACGATGATGCACAATCCCCTATGGGTGGTCCGTTTGGAGCAGTGATTTACAAAGATGGGGAGAAGATTGCAGAAGGTTGCAACCATGTTTTAGCTAACAACGACCCTTCTGCTCATGGAGAAGTTTATACCATTCGTGAAGCTTGCAAAAAACTTAATACATGGGACCTGTCTGGTTGTACTCTCTATACAAGTTGCGAACCATGCCCTATGTGTTTGATGACCGCAAAGTGGGCAAACATTCAGACGATTTATTTTGCCGCTACTAGAGAAGATGCGGCAGAGATTGGCTTTAGAGATGATGAACTCTATGGACTATTAAAAGACGGCGTTTATGCAACGGCTATTTATGAATGTCGTAATGAAGCTGTTGAAGTGATGAAACAGTGGTATCAAAAATTTTCTGTTTCTGGACAATATTAAAAACAACAAATATTATTTTGATTATAAAAAAGGAGCTTTACGCCCCTTTTTTGTTATCTTTTTCGTATCAACTCGATGTAACTTTCTATTGAAGCAAGGAGTATCAGAAAATAACCTATTACCTCGCTACATTCTTCAAACAGCTCTTTGGTTTGTGCCATTTGATACTCCCCTAAAACATTAACCACTAGGGGACGATGACCAATACATTGCGCCACGGGAAAAATCACAATTAAAGCGCAAACCATTAAATAAAAAGGAGATGAACCTATAAAAGCAAACAAATTTTGTCGAGATGTGTCTTTGTGTTTTAAGGCATATTCAACTGCTATCATTGGAAATACAAAACCAATACGCCAACGTAATCCATAAATTAGCTCATCTAGAGTTTTATCAAACTCCCGACAACTTGCAAGCAAACATAATGAGGCTAAAAAGAACATTAGCGGACGATATTGTTTTATATATATACCTTGAATAAAAAAGAGCAATCCAGAACCAAATAACAGCCCTAATTGGATATTTTCAACTACACCATTTTCTGCGAACGTATGTTCTTTATATATTGACGCTATATGGTGAATCCCCCCAATAAAACACATCGTTAACAATAGATATATAAAAATTCTTATACCTGATTTTATTTTATGCTTTTCATTTTCGTTCAAAGGCATTCTCTCACTCTTAATTTTAGTTAGTCCAATGTCTTTGTTTATTAAAAGACATACAACGTTTATATATAATTTTATATATTTATGCAAGAAAATTTTGTTATTTCAAGGAATATAAAGACTGTACTTTAATATTATACAAAGAGGGGAACTTTACAAAGCCCCCTCTTTATAGGTTTTAAGTATCTAATAAATTTCGAAAATTATCGTCTTAATGTTAATCTTTCGAGTTTTTCATAATATGGGCTTTCCATTAGTTGAGGATTTCTTTTAGCAAAATCTAACGCGGTTTTTCTGTCGTTATTTTTTAGCTTCGGATTAGCTCCTCTTTCAAGCAAGATGTTTACCACTTCTGGATTAGAATTTCCACCGCACGCATACATCAATGCGGTCATGCCATAATTATCCTTCTGGTTAATTTTCGCACCTTTATCCAATAACAGACTAATAATTTGCGGATAAACTTTCGCTCCTGCTATCATCAATGGAGTTAAACCGTCTTTTCCTTTTTTATTCACATCCGCTCCATTGTTTAGTAAAACTTCCATAAGGCTTAAATTGCCACTAGCACTGGCTGACATTAAGACTGTCCATCCTTTTTTGATTTCTGTATTTGCATCTGCCCCGTGTGAAAGCAACAAATCCATAATCTCTGATGAAACATTGTTTATAAGAGCGATATTAAGTGCTGTTGTGCCATAATTATCTTTTGCGTTAACATCTGCCCCATTTTCTACGAGCAATTTCACAATTTCAGGATTTGCATTTTCATTACAAGCCAGCATCAATGGCGTTACACCGTCTGGCATTGCTGAATTAACATTTGCGCCTGATTTAATAATATCTTCCACATCTTGAGAACTTGCTCCTTGTCCAATAGCTCTCATCAAAATTGAAAACTTATCATCAATTATTATTGGCTCCTGCGCAACCTGTTGAGATATTGAGGTTGCTTGTTCGCTTGGGAATTTCTTTAACCCGTATATTCCGCCCACAAAAATTAGCGCAGCAACACCACAGGCAATACCTATTTTTGTTTCTTTTTTCATTCATTTATCCTCAAAATTTTAATTTGGCTTAAAATAACACAAATATCTTTCTTTTTTCTTAACTATTGTTTTAAAAGGGAGAAAGTTCTCCCTTCTTCTAACAATTCTCCAAAAAACTTTTAACGCTTTTTGCGATTTGCGCTGGGGTTAAACCATAATGTTCATAAAGTTTATCAGCTGGAGCTGAAGCCCCAAAAGTATCTATCCCGATAGTTTTTTGCGCATAGCGGTTCCAACCAAAAGTTGTTCCTGCTTCAACGCTGATTACTGGAACAGATCCCAGAACTTCTAACTGATATGCTTCGTTTTGCTCTTCAAACAACTCTTGACATGGCATGGAAACAACCGCAACGTCTATCCCTTTCTCTGCTAGCAAGCTTTGCGCATCTACGGCTATTGAAACCTCAGAACCTGTGGCTATAATTGTTGCTTGTCTTTCTTTCTTTGCTGGTGAAATAATATATGCCCCTTTTTGGGTTAAATTTTCCGCCGATGAAGTTCGTAACATTGGCAAGTTTTGTCTGGATAAAGCTAATAGGCTTGGACGTTTTTCTTCTGTTATGGCAATTTGCCATGCTTCCGCTGTTTCAACCACATCACAAGGGCGGAAGGTTAAGATATTCGGCATTGCTCGATATGATGCAAGATGCTCTATTGGTTGATGCGTTGGACCATCTTCGCCAACGCCAATCGAATCATGCGTTAGGACATAAATAACTCGTATTCCCATCAAAGCGGCTAAGCGCATTGAGGGGCGCAAATAATCAGAGAATACAAAAAATGTTCCTCCATAAGGAATAACCCCACCATGCAATGCCATACCATTCATGATAGCACCCATAGCGTGTTCTCTAATGCCATACATCACATTATTACCTAGATAGTCCTCTTTGGTTACAGTTTTCAACCCTTCCACAAATGTTAGGTTTGATGCAGCTAAATCTGCTGAACCGCCAACAATCTGAGGCACATTTGGCACAATAGCTTTTAAGCACATCTCTGATGCTTTACGAGTTGCTACTTTTGTTTTTTCTTCAATAGCTTTAACTTTAAGCTCATTTAAAACCTTATCCCAATCTTTTGGTAATTTTCCAGCAATAATTTCTCTGAATGAAGTATCTGCTGTGGAGGCATTTTCCACCCATGTTTTATAAATCTCTTTATTGCGTTGTTGAGTTTGACGCCACATGGTTAAGATTTCTTCTGGAATTTCAAACTCACCAAATTTCCAGTCAAGTGCTTTACGCATAGCTGTTGTTTCTTCTGCGCCTAATGGTGAACCATGACATTTAGATGTTCCACATTTTGTGGGAGCCCCAAAACCAATAGTTGTTTTGCAAGCTATCAATGTCGGTTTGTCTGACTTTTGAGCTAATTCTATTGCACGGCGAATTTCGGTATAGTTATGCCCATCAATATTGATTGTGTTCCACCCCATTGCTTCAAAACGAGCAATTTGATTAACTGAGCTTGATTTATCTACTGTTCCGTCAATCGTGATATTATTATTATCCCAAAAGACAATTAACTTATTTAAACGTAGATGACCTGCTAAAGAGGCTGCCTCTTCGGAGATACCTTCCATTAAACAGCCATCCCCTGCGATAACATAGGTATAATGTTGACAGAGATTATTTCCGTACTTTGCATTTAACATTCTTTCTGCCAACGCCATTCCCACCGCAGAAGAAATTCCTTGCCCGAGAGGACCAGTTGTCATATCTATTCCGTCTAGGTGTCCATATTCAGGGTGTCCTGCCGTTTTAGATTTGTATTGGCGAAAATTTTTAATATCTTCCAAAGTTATATCTTCGTATCCTGTTAAATATAACAATGAATAAAGCAACATAGAACCATGACCCGCAGAAAGAACAAACCTATCCCTATCAAACCATTTGGGTGCTGTTGGGTTTAATTTAATATATTCCGCAAATAAGACTGTTGCAACATCAGCCATACCTAAAGGCATTCCTGGGTGTCCAGAATTTGATTTGTTAATTGCATCTACTGCAAGAAAACGAATCGTGTTAGCCATCTGTTTTAATTGAGATGTTTCTATCATAATTTTATGCTCCTTTTTCATTTTTAGGATTATCAGTAAACAGAGCAATCAGCTCTTGATGTTTTGAATATACAAATTGGTCTATTAAAGTTACTTTTTCAAAAGTATAACCAGCATTTATCAATAATTCCGCATCATACACAAAAGTTTTCGGATTACACGAAACAAAGATAATTTTTTCAGGTCTATCTGATGTTTCTTTATTTGCAATTTCTCGACATTGTTCGTGTGCGCCAGCACGCGGAGGATCAAGCACTAATGCTTTTATATTTTTTAATTCCGTAGCATCAAACGGATATTTAAATAAATTACGATCAAGAATTTTGACATTATGGATTTGATTACGATTAAGTGCTTTTTGCATTCCTTTCAGCGAAACCTTAGACGAATCGGCTGAAACTATTTCATTTTCTTTGTTTTTAGAGAGTGGATATGTAAACGTTCCTAACCCACAAAATAAATCTGCGATTTTACCTGTTGTCTCCCCCATATATGATAAGACTTTTTGTATCATGGCGGTTTCTGCTTCTTTAGAGGCTTGCAAGAAAGCACCCTGTGGAATCTCTATAACATAATCAGAGATATATAATTCTGGAGGCATTTTTTCAACTATTGTTTCAGGGATATCATTAGCAATTTGCCAAGACAGACGACAAATATTTGCTTGAGAATTTACAAAATCAGCAACAATTAAGCGATGTTCTAAAGACGGCATATTTGAAAGATTAAGTATTATATCTATACCATTATCTGCATGTAAGAGATGAATAGAACCTTCGCGAATATATGTTGTTTCAATCTTCTTTTTATTTTTTACAGCAATCGGAATTTGGCAAAATTCTTCTAAAAACGAACGCACAACAGGAAGTATATTATTTAGTGCAGAATCTAACATATAGCATTGTTGCATATTGACTATATTATGGGTTTGAGCTTCTTTAAAACCCAATGTTAACGTCTTTTTTGCATACATAAAAGCTATATCAGCTCGGCGTCTTTTGCCATCAGAAATAAATACTGGTTCATCAAAAACAGGATTTCCACCTTTAATCAGAGAAATAGTTTTTTGAAAATCCTTTATTTTATTTTGACGATATTCTTTTTCTTCTAACTCACGAAAAACACATCCGCCACATTGTTTACAAACAGAATCCTGCATTTTCTTCCTTTCTTTTTTTAGTGGGTTTAGCAGAAAAATATCAGAATGACAAGAAAAGTTTTAAACATTTTTTATAGTGTAACCATAAAAAAAAAGATGAATATTTTTTTTAATGATATATAATGTGTTGGGTATAGAAAATATTTCAACGGAGATTTTAATGTTAACACATATTCCCGACCACTTTAGCTCTCGTTTAAAATTTGATTTAAAAAGACTACCAGCGCAGATTATAGATCGTTCATCGCTTTTCAAAATTATAGCTGGTATATTTTTTGGAGCATTGTTATTTGGGCTTGGCTTTTTTGAATTTTTTAGCTTTATTGAGGCTGAAAAACAAGGTAATATGTCTTTACTGACCGTAGAGATATTTTCCTTTCTTATCATATTGACAGGATTAGGATTAATTGCTGGTTCGATATTTTCTTTTAACAGATATAAACGTTTTTCTTTTGACGGCAAAGAATTTACTATTACTTACTCTCCTTCTTTTAGAATTAGACACCATATATCTGAACCCCTAACCAATTATATTGGCGTAAGACTCCGCGTTTTATTCACCCAGACTGGAATTTTTAATAAAAATCGTTATATTATCGACTTATTCCATAGAGATAGCGACAAGATTATTCCTCTTTACATATCAACTGACAATACAGATATTCGCAAAATCTGGGAAGGATATGCAAAATTATTTAAGATGCCAGCATTGAGTGTTGGCGATAGAGGAGTTGTTCAACGCGAATATGAAGATTTAGATAAATCTGTTCGTGAGTTGCACGCCTGCGGAAAATTACCTTTTATCGCTAGTGGTAAATTCCCTGCTCCAGACTCCCTTAATATTGAAGAAGAAAAAAACAAAACAACAATTACACCTGTGGGAGTATATTGGGATATATTTAGTTCACTCTTTCTATTCATTGCGATTTCTGCTATTTTTATTTTGCTTGCTGGTGGGATTTATCTTACCATTTTAGATAGAGCCATTCCTCTCAAATATTGGGGAGCTGGTGCATTTTTATTATCTATTGTCATCTATTATTTATCAAAGCTTTTCCGCTCCTACAAACTTGAGATCACCTCTAGCGATGTTTCGGTGATTGAAACAGTTTTTAACTCTTCGCAAACGAAAAATTCTATCACCACCGATAAAATTGAAAACATTGAGTTATCTTATAACCCAACTATTGATAGATACAGTTTAGCAATTATTAGCGATGACAAAATCATCTCTTTCGGTGGCAGACTCCCTGTTAATGATTTATTGTGGTTAAAAGATTTTGTTATTCGAAAGCTGATTAGCAATTAAAATCGTGGTAGATAAAACGGAAAATCTCATTGCAAGAAAATATTGTGCAGTTTATATTTAGATTAAATATTTTAATGAAGGATTAGATAGCCATGGTAAAAGAATTGAAAAGCAAAGATAAAGTAGACGTTGAAAATAATAGAAATCAATATTTTAACCTAGATACTGAAAAAGCTTTTTTTGAAGAGGTTGATGAAGAAGTTAGAAATGAACGCTTCAAGGAGTTGGTTAACAAATATGGTGGTGTTATTTTAGCCGTTTTGATTATTGCGCTTTCTGTTGCTGTGGGCTATGAAAAAATTATTCAATGGAAAAGCAGCAAAGCTGAACAAAAAAATATTCAATATGTTCAAGCACTTTCACCTGCTACAGATTATGAGAATAGCATTGTTGCGCTTGAAAATATTGTTGCAACAGAGACTGGTTTATATAGGGATATGGCATATTTGCAAATTGCTAGCCTTTTGTTGGAAAATGGGCAGATTGAACGTGGTTTAGAGGTTTTGAATAACATCTATCAAGATACTAATGTATTAGACAAAGTTCGGGAAATTGCAACTGTTAAATATGCAACGTATAAAGTTGATACTGCTCCTTTCCCAGAGATTGAGGGTTTGCTCATGCCTATTATTCAAAAAAATGGAGCCTGGGCACCAATGGCAAAAGAATTGTTAGCAATGTCTGCTATCCAGAACAAAGATATTGAACAGGCAAAGGTTATCTATCAGGAACTTTTAACGAATACGAACATTTCAGAAGAATTTAGATCAAGAATTAACGATATGCTTGTTTATATTAACGAGGCTGAATAGTTTTTCTTTATAATTACTAGGGAGTTTTGATATGCACTGGTTAGGTAAAGGACTTTGCTTATGCGGTATGGTTTTGTATTTGGCTTCTTGTTCACAAGATAAAAAACTTCCAGTTGGCGAAAGGATTTCTGCATTAGACGATTTAAAAACATTTTCTAATGTTCAAAACAAACAAATATTGAAGCTTCCCGCTGCGTATCACAATGGGGCATGGTCTCAAGCTGGGGTTAATGCATCACATATTGTTGGTAATTTGAAAGCTGGTGGTGTTTTAAAAGAATTATGGCGGAAGAATTTTGGAAAAGGGATTAGTAAACGTGATATTCTGTTAGCTTCTCCTGTATCTAGTGGGAATCGCGTGTTTGTAATGGATAGCCGTGGAGAGGTTAGTGCTTTTAATCTGAATACTGGTGAGCGGTTATGGGCTAATGTTTTAATGGCTAATGTTGCTGGTGTTAAGGAGACAAAAAGCCGTGCTTCTGGATTGGCTGTTGAAGGAAATACACTTTTCGCAACAACAGGGTTTGGCGGTGTTTTTGCAATGAATACGGAAACGGGCGCGCCTAAATGGCGTAAAGTAATGGAATCCCCAATACGAATCGCCCCAACTGTTACCGAAAAGATGTTATTGATTCAGACGGTTGATAATAAACTTTATGCATTAGATAAAACAAACGGGCAGGAAATTTGGCGTTTTGGTGTAGCTCATGAAGACACTGTGATTGCTGGTGGGGCTGCTCCTGCTTATGATGCAGAAGATAATGTTGTCGTGGCTGGTTTTTCCAATGGAGAAATTGTGGTTTTAAATGCGTCTATTGGAACACCTTTATGGTCTGAGATGCTTGTTTCTAATAAACAAGTTACTTCTTCAACAGAAATTAACACTATTGGTTCTTACCCTATTGTACAAGATGGTATTATTTATGCTATAAGTAATAGCAATATTATGTTGGCGATTGATATGCGCAGTGGGGATAAAATTTGGGAAAAAGAAATTGGCTCAATGCAAGATATGTTGTTAGTTGGAGATTATTTATTCGTTATTTCGAATCGGAATATTTTATACTCTATTGACAAGAATAATGGCGAGATAATGTGGTCTATTGATGTTTCCAAACGTTTGGCTGATGAAGAAAATCGTAATGTTATAGTTTATGCAGCGTCCCCGTTGATGTTAAATAGTCAGGTTTTGCTTGCTTTTTCTGATGGTAAAGTTTTAAAAATTGATGCAATGACAGGAAAGCTTCGTTCTAAAATCAATTTGGGTATTGATATTAGTAATGGTCTAATTGCTACTCAAGAAAAGATTATTGCTGTTTCTGATGATGCTGATTTGATTGTTTTTAAATAACTTGAGGTAGGACTATGGTTAAAATTGTTGAAGCTAGTTGCGAAATTTATAATTTAACTCGATTAGAGGATATTTGCACACACATTGAAAAATGTGGTCGTACTTGTTACAAATCTGAAAATCTAATTACTAACGAAACAGCTATTCCGTTTATTAGTGGTATTTTGAAAAGCGGACACGAATCGGTTATTGAACACGCTAATATTATTTTCAGTATGTCAAATTCTCAGGTAAATCATCGTATGTTTGAGCTGAAAGATATTCGTGGATTAAACATTTCAGAAGAAGACAATCTTATTGTTGTTTCTGGTAATATGCGTGCTTTTCGTGATTTGGCTCGACACTATAACATTCATGATTTCCTTTTGGCTATTGGGAATCCATTATTTTACATCAAGCCTGATGCAACCCCTCTTTTTGAAGGGATTAAAATTGAAGGCGTACAAAAATCTCGTTTTTCAGAATTACATAATTACGTTACAACACATTCTATTTGTGATGTTGGAGCATATAAAGATGTTACGCGTCATCGTTTAGCATCTTTTTCAATCGAATCAACAAGATATTGTAATTATGCCAAAGGGAAGTTTGGTAGTGAATTAGCAATGCTTGCCCCTTGCAATATTGAAAAAGGTTCTGAAATGTATGCAGAATGGCTTAAAACAATGGAATTTATTGAAAAATCTTATATGAAAATGGCTGAATTAGGAGCAAAAGGCGACCAGTTGAGAATGCTATTACCACATTCTAGCAAAGCCGATATGATTATGACTGCGAATGTGGCGGAGTGGCGTCATATCTTTTCATTACGCTGCCATACGGCTGCGCACCCTTCTGTTCAGCTCGTTATGAAAGAAGCTTTGAAAAATTTATATAAACTTTATCCTGACTTTTTTGCTGACCAATATCGCACCTTTATTGAGGCGTAAATGCGTTTATTTTAAGGCTTGAAAAATTTGAAGCTTTATGTTATACATATAAGCTAATTGGTTTATTTTCTTTAGATAGAGGATTTAATATGGCTTTAAAGGTTGCTATTGTTGGGCGTCCTAATGTGGGTAAGTCTACATTATTTAATCGGCTTGCTGGAAAAAAATTAGCATTGGTGCATGATTTGCCTGGAGTTACTAGAGACCGTAAAGAGGTTAAAACAAAGCTTAAAGATTTGGAACTCACTGTTATTGATACTGCTGGTTACGAGGAAGCTACCGAAGGCAAAATGGAAGAACGTATGTGGCAACAAACACGCAGAGCGATTGATGAGGCTGATGTTGTATTATTTCTTTTTGATGCTCGTGCTGGAATGCAAGCATACGATGAACATTTTGCAGACCTTGTTCGCAAAAGTAAAAAACCAGTCCTCTTATTAGCCAATAAATGTGAAGGACGCGCTCAAGAGCAAGGTATTTACGAAGCTTATAAATTGGGTTTGGGTGAGCCGATTATCTTTTCCGCTGAACACAGCATTGGTTTTGATGAGCTATATCTGCAATTAAAAGACTTTGAAGAAAAATTGCTTGAAAAAGCGGAGACTAAAGTTTCTGATGAAAACGATGAGGCTGAAGACATTGACGCTCTTAAGAAAAAACCAATTCAGATTGCGATTGTTGGACGACCGAATGTTGGGAAGTCAACCCTAGTTAATGCCTTATTAAACGATGAACGAATGTTAACGGGACCTGAAGCAGGATTAACTCGTGATGCGATTACATCTCACTTAGAGTGGAAAGATTGGAAAATAAACTTAGTTGACACTGCAGGTTTGCGCAAACAAGCTAAAGTTACTGGAGCGATTGAAAAAATGTCTGTTGAAAGTACATTTTATGCGGCTAATATGGCGCAGGTAGTAATTTTGGTGCTTGATGCTGATGGTATTTTAGATAAACAAGATTTAACTATCGCTCGCAAAGTTTTAGACGAAGGGCGCGCCCTAGTTGTTGCTGTAAACAAGTGGGATATTGCAGATAAACAAGAAGCCTTACAAAAACTTAACGACAAACTAGCGACATCTTTAACACAGGCTGAGGGTGTGCCAACAGTTACGATTTCCGCTCTTAAAAAACGCGGTTTAGATAAGTTATTAAGCGCGGTTATTAAGGTATATCAGCGTTGGAACACTCGTATTGCTACAGCACCTCTCAACCAATGGTTTCGTGATGTTCAAGACGCAAACCCTGCCCCTCTTGGAAAAAACAAACGCAGAATTAAGCTTAAATATATTACGCAAGCTAAAACTCGTCCACCGTCATTTTATATTTTTTCTAGCAACCCTGAAGGGCTTCCCGATTCATATTTACGGTATTTAACAAACCAGCTAAGAGAGACTTTTAATTTGCGAGGCATACCGATAAGAATTACTGTTCGCAAAGCAGATAACCCTTATGCTGAATAAAATGCTGTTGGTATTTTTTAGAAAAAATCCCTTGAAATTTCAAGGGATTTTATTTTTTAACCAAATGTTCTGCCTGATGCGGCTGTGTAAGCGGCTGGACAATCTATCAGTGAGATATTTATATATTGCAAATTACTTATATTAAGCTCTTTTGCAAAAAATGTTGTTAGTTCGGCAACAACTTTATCTTTATCCCCCAATCCTATAGATTTCAGCTCTATTAACGCCCCTTTATTCTGACTACTTCCACCATGAGCCATTGCTGGATTATGTATGATATTTGTAACAACATAACCAATAGGTTTATGCAACACTTGCGCTGTTAGCTCTGAAGCTTTTTCTGCTAGTTCTGCTCCATTTTTTAGTTCTGCATTTGTATAAACTGTTAAATAAGGCATTTTAATCTCCTTTAATGTAATTGGGTTTTATATAAGGCTGCATATATACCGTCTTTTTTATCAATCAACTCATCATGCGTTCCTATTTCTGCGATTTCACCATAATTAACCACAACAATTTTATCCGCATTACGAACGGTTGATAAACGGTGAGCAATAATAAACACTGTACGATCTGCCATGAGGTTTTCTATTGCTTGTTGAACAATGGCTTCGGATTTATTATCTAGCGCAGATGTCGCTTCATCTAAAATTACAATCGGCGCATTTTTTATAAACGCACGAGCAATAGCTATACGTTGTTTCTGTCCGCCAGACAATAACACACCTCTTTCGCCAATTTCGGTGTCTAAGCCCTTATCAAGCGTTGCGATAAATTCATCTAAGCAAGCACATTTGACCGCATTTTTGATGTCTTCTTCTGTTGCATTTTCTTTGCCTAATATAATATTGTCTCGGATTGTTCCTCCAAACAGGAAATTATCTTGAAAAACTATGGCTATTTTATCACGCAGAGAATCTATATCCAACTCACGAATATCTGTGCCATCAATCATGACTTTTCCGCTTGTTACTTCATAAAAACGCGGTAACAAATTTACCATTGTGGTTTTACCACCACCAGAGTTTCCGACAAAGGCGATTGTTTCTCCGATGTTTATTTTTAGGTTTACTTTCTTCAAAACAGGCTTGTCTTTAACATACGAGAAACAAACATTTTTGTATTCGATGATTTTTTTCGGGGTGTCTAGTGTTTTAGGATTATCACAATTTCTTATTTCAGGAACTCTCTCTAACGCACCAAACACACGTTCCATTGCGAGCAAAGCCAGTTGCACACTATTAAAATTATTGCCGATGCTTTTTATCGGATTATATAACATAATAAGAGCAGCTATAAACGACACAAAATTTCCCGCCGTTATTTGATGCGTTACAATAAGATATGACCCAAGCCAAATTACGGCAGCAATACCAAAAGAAACAACAAAGTGCATCAAAGGAGATAGCATTCCTGTTCGCTGTATCATTTTCATACCTAATTTGAAAACACTATCCAATGTTTCGCAAAAACGCTTTTTTTGATAATCATATAAGTTATATGAAGAAATAATCCTGTTTCCGTTATAGGTTTCGTTAAAATGAGTCATCACCGCAGCACCTGAAAACACACTTTTATCCATAAGTCCCTTAATCCGCCGACGGACTCTTGTTAATGGGAACAACGCGCATAAAAGCACAAGTGTTGCAATGATAGCTAATTGCCAAGAATTATAAAACAGCACAGCAATCAACGATAATGATGAAAACAAACGTGTTGTAAACAATTTCATATTGTTAAGCAAACCACTACAAGCAGAATCTACGTCATTATTAAATCTGAAGATGATGTCGCCAGAAGTGTTTTTATCAAAAAAGCCAGCATGATAACGCATCAACTTGCAAAATAATTCCTTTTTAACATCCATTGCAATTTTTTGCCCGACCCAGGTGTTTAAATAGGTGGCTGTATAGGTTAAAAGGCTTTGGATTGAACTAAAAACAATTATCAGCACAGGGATTAAAACTGTGGAAGATCCCATTGTGCTTTTTTCAACCATTACTACGTCCATGTATGGCTTTAGTGCCCATGCAATCACGGCATCCATTGAACCGATTGGAATGGTAATCAGCACAGCTATTAAAGCTCTGCCCCAATATGGTTTTATATAAGGGAATATTTTTCTATAATTCACAACAATATTTAAGCTTGAAATTTTCGATTTTATTTTTTGAAACATTTGCTTTCCTAGACATATATTTACAGTAATTCTGAAGAAATATTTGCGCTTTTCTTCACTATGAGCGTATTTAACAGAATTTTTATTAGATGTAAATAAAAAAATCCGTCCTATAAAATCAAAACAATCTAACCTTTTAGCATATACAAAAAAGCCGTCCGAAAACCGAACGACTTTACAACATATAGTCCATGACACTTATTACAAAATTTCAATAGCGCCTGCAGCGGTACGCCCACGGTCGTCATAAATTTCATAGCTTACGCGTTGTCCTTCGTATAGCTTTCTCAACCCTTTTTCTTCCAACTTGGTAATATGTACAAATACATCTTTCCCACCGTTTTCTGGTTGAATAAAGCCATAACCTTTGCGGGAGTTAAACCACTTCACAGTTCCTGTTGTCATATTGTCTCCTTACTAAAAAATAAATAAGTTTCACTTTCTCTGTCAAAATATCTTCTGACAGTATTATTTATAATACCATTTATTTTATAGTCAATATTTAATACGTATTTTATGGTTGTTTTTTATTTTATTTCCACGATATAAGATTTTATGGTTTCGCGAAATTCTGGGTTTAATCTACTTTCTTTAGATTTTTCTTTTAAGATATTTAATATATCATCTTTATATTTCTGTTTATTTTGCGCAATTTTTGACAGGTAATACACAGTTGCTTCAAAGATTTGCTTTTCCTCGCTTTCTAAGCCTTTTAATATATCTAGATATACGGGAGAAAACTTTTTCTTAATTTCCGCTTGTGTTAACGCATATGATGCTTTTTGTATTCTTTCTGCTTCTGAAGGGCTTATATCATCAGTCTTCCGTCGGATAAGAAAACCTGTGATTTTTTTTAACATTGATGAACTAGATTTAGCAGACATTATCCCTCCTATTTTATCATTTTTACAGGTATAACATAAATAGAGATTTTTCTTTTTGCAATTAGTTTTTAATAAAAAACATAAGAAAAACTATTGACACTTAGTACAAAGCATATTATGACTGATGACGATATTAGGGATTGCTTGATCGTCTAATGGTAGGACAGCGGACTCTGACTCCGTTAATCTTGGTTCGAATCCAGGTCAAGCAGCCAAGTTTTGGTTGTAGTGTGGCAGAGATGTGGTTTCTGTCATTTTTTATTTTAAAAATTTATTTTTGTTTCTTCCTTCCACGCTATTGACATCTGCGTCATAGTCGTATATTAGTTATTGTATGGTAGAAATTTGTTTATAGATTTCTACCACAGCGTCCCTCTTTAGAGGGCTTTTTTTGTATAAGAGCTATGGCTTTTCTGTCATGGCTCTTTTTGTTTTTAAATTTTATTTTTGAAAGGATTCTTAAATGAGTATGTATAGTGACTTTGCATTAGATTTATCAGAACAAGATGAATTTAACAAAAAGCGGAAACGAAAAAATCCGTTTGATATTGATAGTAAGCTTAATATTGATGACTTGGATATAACTCAAAGGCAACGAGAGGGTATCAGAAAGCTTGATATGGCTAACCAACTTACCATTATTCGGGCTTTGCGGGAAGAGCAGGAGTTGAAAAATTCTAATTACGGAACACAGTATGCTAGGAATGATAAGAGTTCAATGGTGGATGGGAATAATACATCCTATAGCAAATCTGATTATATTAAGCTCAATAATGATTTTTATGAATTATTAGCACAAAAAGAATCTTCTAATGATTACACCAAAACGCTTGATGACAACCAAGGAATTGGGGCCATTGGAAAATATCAATTTCGAAAACCAGCTTTTCAAGAGACAGGGTATATGGACGAAAAGGGGAAATTTACAGGTAAAAACAATATATACTCTGTTGAAGATTTTATTAACAACACACATGTTCAAGAGCTTGCCGTTTCAGAACTTGTAAATAAAAACTATTTATACATGAAACATTATCGGGTTCTTGATTACCTTGGAAAGAAACTTTCTGGAAAGGTATCTGATTTTCCTATAACATTGCCTGGGATGTTGGCTGCCTCTCACAAAGAAGGAGGACCAATGACCGCCAAATATTTAAAATCTCTTGAAAAAAATGAAGAAGGAATGTATTATCTACCTTATCATAAATATCAGGGCAATACTTTAAGGAGTTTTTTGGCCATTGAAACGCGCTTACGAGAATTTTCAAACCTTAAAACGGATAACTAGTTTATTTATCTTAACATCGCTATTTTGTGGTAAAGTTGTAGCTTTACCACAAAATTGGCTCTGTGATGAGATTATGATTAATAAAATTACAGAACTAAGAATTGATGATGTTTCCTTTTCTTCCTTGTATAGGGGAAAAAGTGAAAAGTATTTATTAGAAATGACATTGAATGGTCTATATGATTTTCCTAATTCTACCTTACAATGTGGTTCTTCGGGATGTATTGGAAAATTAACCAATCTTGACACGTCCGAAAGTGAGGAAATGAGGTTTGATTGTCGTATGGGTTCCACAATTGACACACTTTTTTGTTACAGATTAAGTGGAGATGAGTATATTTTATCTAAATTTTCTAATAATGAATATCGCGTAGAACTTTGTGATTCTTATTATAAGTACATTTTGCTTGATGAATGTTCTGATTGCTTTTGTATTGTACATGATTCAAGAAAAAATGATACTATTTCAGACTTGTTTATGAAATGTATCCTAAGTAATGAGGAAATTCTTCACTGCTTTAATAGAGACGCTTATGAGTGGCAACAACAATATAAAAAAAAATGCAGATTTTGATGATTGCGCCGATTTAACCAAATGACGGACAAAGCATAGATAAATTCAGAATAAAATAATCTAGATAAAAATGGGTGCTAGCTATTGTTAGTACCCATTTTTATTTATGTTAAGATAAATA
>CAZRHI010000018.1:0-17221 GCA_964599945.1 uncultured Acetobacter sp.
ACTTTGCGTAAAAACAAGCATATTGTCAAAACAAAAAATCCCCCGTATGGATAACACAGGGGAAAGACAATTTTTAAGAAAAACTCTAGTGTTCAGAATGATGATGGTGGTGAGTGTGTGATGAATTATTTTGAGGATTATACATCGGGTTATCATAATCAGCATCTTCTTCATCGTCATCACTATCGCTAACAGCTTCCCACGCATCTTCGCTCACTTCTTTTGTTTTATCCCAAGCTTTAGCTGTGCCGTCCTTTGTTGCTTCCCATGCGTCAACAGATGTTTCAGAAACAGCTTCACTGGCCTTAACCGCTCCGTCTTTAGTTGCCTCCCATGCTTCACCGCTCACTTCTTTTGTTTTATCCCAAGCTTTAGCTGTGCCATCTTTTGTGGCTTCCCATGCTCTAGCCGTAGTTTCAGAAACAGCTTCACCCGCCTTAGCCGTTCCTTGTTTGGTCGCTTCCCACGCTCCTTCAGATTTATCAGCAACGGTTTCCCCAGCGTTTCCTGTAAATTCCTTGGTTTTATCCCAAGCGTTTTCGCCAAGTTCTTTTGTTTTGTCCCAAGCCTTAGCAGTGCCTTCTTTAGTAGCTTCCCATGCCTTCGCGCTCATCTCTTTGGTTTTTTCCCAAAGAGTTTCTTCGTGAATGTTATTTTGTGTCATTTTAAATTCTCCTTTTTCTGAACTAAATTTACCTTGATGAAAATGTTCCATTTGTGGCAAGGTAAACGCTGCATCATCAAAAAGCTTTGCTTCAGAAATAGACGGGAGTAATAAATATGCAACAGCCACCATCACCACAGAAAGATAAGTCAAATTTTTGCTCATAAGCAATCTCCTCAAGCGTTTTAACATCATCAAAATAATATGTGTTCATACCATTTTAAATAAAACTTTAGCATCACAAATAAATCTCAGGTTTAACTGAAAATTAAACCACTTCTCTCTAAACTAACATAAAATAAGTTTAAGGAAAAAAATATGATTGAAATAGTCTTAGATGAGAACAAGGATAACAGTTTCCTAAATGCCGAACGTCCAGTATACACAATCAATGAACAAAAAGCGTTAACATGGGAAGCCTATAGAGCGTTAGCTCATAGAATAATCAGAGAACACGAACAAACACCAATTCTTATTATTAAGAATAATAACCAAAAGTTTTCTAATAACTGGTTTGCGGTGGCAATGTTTGTCGAATCATGTTTTGTTAAAAGTAAACTAGAGTGTGCCGTATTTAAGGTTGAAAATAGAAAAGACGCCCTAAACGCATATAAACCATTTGTCGCTTTAACGATTGGCTTAAAATATATCATTCGCCTTTATCAAGAAGAGCTTAATAATGTTTATAAAGAAATATCTGGTTTGTCATATCTGGGGTTAAATATTAGAGAGGACTATCTCGAAAATAAACTCTATATGGAGTTACCAGCTTTGGAAGATGCTCACCAACTAACAGCCCAAACCAAAGAGGAAGCTTTAACCACTGTAGGAATCTTAAAAAGTATCGCACTTATGCAATACCCCATGCACCTAAAAGCGGAAATAGCTATAACCAAGGAAACAACAATCCCCAATATCGATACCGCCATACAAAATGTTGTGGAATATATCCATTCTGTATTAGACTAAATTTTATTTAATATGTTCAGACGATTAAGAGCTGTTTCTGCAAACACGCGTAATGGGTTAGATAAAATCAATGGATTAAGGTCTTTCGGGGCAATACGCATATTACAAGCAAAATTAACAAACTCGTCCCAGTCAATAGCATACCGTGGACACATAAGTTCTTGTAGGTTCAAACAATCATACCTAAGTGTTTGGTCGATATAAAGTCCTTTACTACTAATAGCCGTAGGAACAGCCGAACACGCTGTTTCACAACAGCCATAACTATCCATAGTATGAACAACCAAAGTGTTGTCATAGCCCAAAACCGCAGGATAAATATTGCCAATTTTCTCTAATTTATGAAAAATATCTTCATTTTTACCCGAATAAATCCTCCACCTAGTCGCTGTCCTATCCTCAGCGTTCATTGCCACCATTTTACAATTTTGAAAAATAATATGAGATGAACCTAGTGCTTGTTCATATAAATAATCTGTAACATCATTGGGTGTTCGTGGACCATTCACAATAACCACACCAAAACCAATCTGCGCTAACCTTTCAGCGTCCGCAAAAAGTTTTCTCGCATAGTTTATATCAAAAACAATTTCAGGCCCATCAACACGCCCCCCCAAACACATCACCACTTTTTTAGTTGAAGCAATATAACGTTCAAATTTTTCTCTCCATTCCACAAGTTCACCAGACTTCTCCAACTGTTTTAAATGTTTTGTCAAAGCTTTGTTTTTTTCATGAATAACCTTGCGATTCATATTATGAATAGTTCCCACTGTAACCAAAGTCCTTTTACTTAACGCTTTATCCTGTAACAGTCGAATGCGAGAGGTAAAACTCATCAAATGCTTAGGAACGTTAATCAAATCAACAAATCTATATTTATGAACACGACTAGTCAAAACCGTTGTCATCACTTGTCCTAGTTTGTGTGTTCTATAATAAATTTTGACAGCTTTGCAAAGCATATCCACATTTTTTGAAGCATTCTGGTTTAAGGCTTGCGTATATACCGTAATAAAAATATGAGGCACACTATTTGTCTTAGCCATAAACACATCTAAAAGTTTTCTCACCTCAGCATAATAGTCCTTAAAGCCAGAAAAATTATGAAAATAAAAAGGATCTTTAACTTGAGAAAGCGTATGCGCTCCAAAGGGAAGCAAAAAACATTCCTCAAAATTATCTTCGCTATCAGTTAACTCTGCAATAGCTTTTAATGCCCCAAAAATCTGATTAAGCTCTCCAGTGTTAGGGGTTGCCAACGCAAAGGCACGCAAATCTTTATAATCCATTACAAAAGTATCCTTTTCATTGCTTTCAAAATCTATTTTTTCCAATCTTTCGGTTTGATAACCTTAACGTGTTCTCCCCAAGTATAAAGATGCCAATCCATTTCAAGTCGCCCGGCGGCTCTGAATTTCACGGTTAATGTTCCGTCTTTGTTAAGCTTTAGCTTCTGTGTAGGGTGAAACACATAGTTCTTTGCCTCACCGGCCGCTTCCGCATCAAACAACCACTCCACATCAAACGGCTCTTCATGAAACGCACCAAAGGCAAGCTCCGCATAGCGTTGCAAATTAAATCCCTTAATCGGCACAAACGCTTCATCTAAAATATCAACCTTTTGAATATTGCTCAAGATAAAATTATGTACCGCATCGCCATAATAGCCGTCGCTATGGTGTGCCACCAAATAATGATTTCTCTCGCCATATAAAAAACCGTACGGGTCTAAGATGTTAATACTGTTCTTTTTGCTGAGCTTATTAAAATAATGAATTTTTATCCGATGACATTGTAAAATCGCCAAACGAATAGAAGAGATAATGGAATTATCGATTTTAAGTTTCGGGCCTGCTCTGCAAATAAACCCCTCCGCTTCAAGCAAAGCCTCCGCATCAGGTTCAATTTTGCGATAAACATCTTGTTTAATTAAGGCCTTAACTTTTTCGATAATTCCATTAAATGTCTCTTTCTTGTCGATGAGCTGTTTTTCGTCAAACAAACTCTCGGCTAACTCCAAAACAGATAATTCCTCTGCCGAAAACTGGATAAAGTCTTTCAACGTCCCTTGGGGGATATACCAACGTTTTGTTTTGTTGTCTCCAGCAATCTCAACAGTTTGGATAAAGCGATTAAGAATCATCGTGCGCATACGCTCTGCTGTTCGTCTGGAAACCTTAAAGCGTTCGGCAATATCATTAAGCGACACGCCCTCACGCGTTGACTGCATCCAAATCGCCAAATCTAATAAATCGTATGTTTTTTCGTAAGCCATAATTACTTTCTCTAAGAATCAAGTTTTGAAACAAGACCGCGAATAACCTCAAAATCTTTTGTAATTTGAGTTACATCATCGCCAAACGGAATAACACCCAAAATAGTAATGTCCCCTTTCTCAAGTCCTAAAGACTGAGGAGTATAATATTTTCTTCCTTGAAATTGTTTATGATTAGCCAATGCTTGCTCCAATTTCAGCTGATGCTCAACACGTTCTTTCCCGTCATAAAAAATGTTATAGAACCAATATAACCCGTCAACATAGTCCTCACCTTTTTGTTTCATTTTATTGGTAATAGCAATATTAAGATAAATATCTTTAGAAATTTTCTGCGAAATATTCCATGTTTCAGGATTGTGTAAATCAGAGCTTTCTCCCCACACACCTTTTATCTCACTTTTTAATTTTTTAACACACTCATTATACGCTTTGTCAAACTCTGAATCTTCATCGGTGTAATCATATAAAGCGAGTACCGCCGAAGGATGCTTCTTAAACATCTCAAAGTCAAAAGCAAAATCTTCAAGCTGAGAAGCAGCTTCTTCAAGTGCTTCATCATTTACAAAGTTATAAATATTGACAAATTCAGACGTATCTCCGTAAAGATTTGTGTAAATAGAAGAAATAAAATATTTTGCAAACCAATATCCTACTTTTTGTGGATTACCCTTAATAACCGTCCAAATAACGTCAATAATATCTCGCCAAGTGATATTCTTCCAATTAGACTTTGCTTTCACAGTGTCGATAGTAAGCGATACTTTTTTAAGGCCCTTCTTCCCTAAAAGTTCATGATCATATTTATCAAGCTGTTTTTTCAAAGTTGCTTTGCTAACATCAGCCGTTTTTGCTTCAATCACCAAAACATTAGGAATATAAATATCAAACCGACCTTTTTCTTCGCCCAAAAGTGATTTTTCTGCGCAAACCAAGTAATCCTTACAATCAACCTCATGGTCAACTCGTTTAAGTAACTCTTTTAGAAAAGCATCTCCGTACCCATGATGTTCTGAACAATCCAAAAGATAAGCCAAATTTCTGGTATAAGCTGTCTCCCAACGTCCGTTTTCGATGTTATCCAATAACCCGACAGGCAGGTTAATTGGGTGTGGATATTCCTTATTTCCAATCTTTTCATTAAATGCTTTCAAAGCTATTTCGTGTAGTTTATCTATTTGTTTTTCAAATTTCGACATTCCAAAGTCCTTTCATAGTAAATATTTTAAAATCAACATCCTAAGCCTAAAATAAATAAGTTAAAAAAACTTAAATAAAGCCAATCTTGTTACTGATAGGGGCTTTGTTTAATTGCTCCTGCTCAAGAAGATGAATAAGCTCTTTCTCATCGTTCAAACAGCCCAAAATCTCCGCCTTGTTTTTAACCACCACAAAATCCCCTGGGGTCAGCGTGTTTAAGTGGTCAAGTAAAACCTCTTTAATTCCGAAAAAATGTTCAAAACAAAGTGTCCGCTGATAGTCGGTCATATAGTCATACTTCACCTTAAAAGTAAACCGCCGAAGAGAGGCTTTATCAAGCTTATTCATCAAATTTGTGGTGCAGACAAAGGGATATTTGTGGCTTTCCATTTGTGTCAACATCTCGTTAACGCCCGTAACTTCCCAACTTTTAGACGCACCAGTTCTGTCTTGTAAAAAGCTGTCCGCCTCGTCAAATATCAATAAAGCCCCACATTGTTTTGCCTCTTCAAACGCAGATGCAATGTTAGCTTCTGTTCCGCCCACCCACATCGAGAGAATATCCGAACACTTTTTCTTAATCACAGGAATTTGTAATTTCTCAGCCAGATATTGCGCGTATGCAGATTTTCCTGTTCCCGAAACACCATAAAGACAAAGCGAAAAGTTGAGTTTGTTTAAGTGAATAATCCGCTCGGTTAAGGTTTCAAGGTTTGTATCCGTGTGCAACAAAGAAGGGTTAAACAACGTTTGTGTTTTCTCAATCGCAAGTTTGTTCTTTTTACCGTTGTTATATGCCTCTTGGAGTGCATTTAAGGTTTGCTCCACCTCAACAATTCCACCCCCGATCAGTTTGGCGGATTTTGTTGCCGTGCTGATAAATGAAGGAGAAAGCGAATATTTTTTTGCAAACTGCTCAGCGGTTTTTTCATCACAAGGCAAATCGTTTTCCTTCAAGCTCTTCTGCCACATCTTCTGCACAACCTTGTTATCAGGCTTCACAAAGTTAATCGTATATGTAAACCGCCTCAAATAAGCCTTGTCCATAATGCGGATATTATTAGAAATCCAAATAGTCGGTTTGTTATTTTGTTCAAGCATACGATTCACTTTAAGCTTGGTTGCATTTCTATCGCTGTTGTAAAAGCTATGCCCTTGGCTGTCATATAAAACATCATCAGCCTCATCAACAAGCAAACAAGTGTTTGTGTCGTTTTTCAGCAAAATATTCGCTCTGAGTAATTGCTTATATCGACTTTCGTCGTTATCTTCTTCTAAGACAGAGTTTGCGCTCTCGCCTATAGAATATATATCAGCACTAACACTTTGCGCAAGTGTCTTGGCAAATTCAGTCTTGCCTGTTCCTGGTTCACCATAAAGCAAAATGTTAATCCCCTTTTCTTGGTGTTTAAGGGTAGAAGCCAATATTTTCTTCACCACCTCAATTTGTTCAATGTGAGAAAAATCAACCCATTGCAGAGTAGGGGTGAGGGGGATGCCCAAAATATGCTTTTTGATGTCATCAAGGGTGTTAAACTTGTGCATATAGAAAAATTTTGCAAATTTTGTAGTTTCAATGCTCCCGTCATATTCAAATTCAAGCATTCCGAGGTTGAGCAAATATGCGTTTTTAGCGCATAATTCATATATGTCATTAAGGGAAATTCCAGAAATTAACGCCAACTCCTCAATCGTCAAATCTCTGCACCGAACATGAAGCTCGTGGGCAATGTCTTTCAAATACGCGTCGCAATCGTACCGAAGCATAAAGCCCAAAAAGTCCTTTTCTTTATCGCTCAATCTAAACAAAATCTGGAGATATTGCAGATTTTTCTCTAAAATACTAGGAGTTGTTTTCTTGTTTATAATGGTCTTTTTCCGTAGTTTCTCGGCAAATTCCTTAATTCTATTGACCGCCTGAAGTTTATGTTTTTTTGCAAATTTCATAAAATCGCTTACGTCCGCATCTTCAACCTCTGGAAACAGATTATAAGAGCAATATTTTCCTCCGTCTTCAATAATCCAGTCCGCAATGTTTTTCATATTTTTGCGAACATATTTTGTGTGGGTTAAAATGTTTGAAATATAAAAAAGACATTTTTTTTGTTCGAAATCATTATTCATCAGACACCTCTTAAGTTAGTTATGAGGCAATCTTAAAATATTATAACGTCAAATTTTGACGTATTTAAAATAAAAAAACGAAAAATAATGGACTTTAAAAGATTTTTTATCTAAATTAACACCATAAATAAAATTAAACCAAAGGATTGAACTATGAAATATAAAGGCATTATGGGTGCGATAATCGGAGATATAGTAGGTTCAAGATTTGAATGGGAAAATTACAGAGCAAAAGATTTTAGCTTACTAACGGATGATTGTTTCTTTACAGACGATTCTGTGATGACCATAGCAATCGCCAAAGCCTTGTTAGAATGTAATGGTGAGTATAGCGATTTAAGCAATAAAACAATATTAAATATGCAAAAAGTCGGACGAAAATATCCAGATTCAGGTTATGGCAGTGGTTTTTATTCTTGGTTGTTTAGCAGAACACCCGTTCCTTATAACAGTTGGGGTAATGGTTCGGCAATGCGTGTGAGTGCTTGTGCATACCTCGCTCGCTCATTAGAAGAGGCAATAGAGCTTTCAGACAAAGTAACAAATATCACGCATAATCACCCCGAAGGTCTAAAAGGGGCAGAAGCCACAACTGTTGCAACTTATATGGCACTTCATGGTTTTTCAAAAGAAGAAATCAAAAAGCATATTTTAGAAAACTATTATGACATAAACTTTACTTTAGACAGTATCCGAGAAACCTATCAATTTGACGGCTCTTGTCAGGGAACAGTTCCGCAAGCTCTAGAAGCCTTTTTTGAATCAACAGATTATGAAGATGCTATAAGAAACGCCATTTCAATCGGCGGAGATAGTGATACCATAGCAGCCATCACAGGGGCAGTTGCTGGTGCATATTATGGCATACCACCAAAAATAAAAAATAGTGCATACACATATTTAACAGCCCACCTGCAAGTGATTGTCGATATCTTTGATGCCCAAATTAAGGAGAAATTAGATGAAGATACTTTTAGCTCCAATTAAACTAATTTTAAAATGCGCTATTCATATCATAATACTATTCTTAAGTATATTTGGTAATGGTGGCGATGAATGGCATGGTCCTGATATGGGGGCGGAGTAAAACAGAAATACCAAGGCTAAATACATAATCAAGTTATGAAGATAGGTTTTTAGCTCTCTGTTTCTTTAACATAAAGGCTTGAGCGTTCCGCACAATTTTGCGAGTTGTTCCTTTTTTATTGCTAGGTGTGTGTTCAGTTTTAGCAAAGATATTTTCTTCACTTTGTAACGGATGCGCGTCATCAATAGCTTTATTATGCTCTTTTGTCTGGACACACCCACGCGCTTGCAACACAATATCCAAACTTTCGTTGTTGTTTTTTTGCTGAGATGTAAATACTTCTCTAACTTTCTTCATACTGGTTCTAACTGTTTCCTTAGCAAGTGCAACATAAACACTTTTATCTGTAACTAACTTTTCTAACATCGTGTCTGAAATTTGTCTATCAATCGCACCAGATGAAAGAACCGCCCCAAAAAGTTTGATAAAATCTTTCTGCTCAAAAGATTGTGCTTCTATTGGTTTTCCGTCTTTATCAACACCAGCTTTTTGATATTCAACTAAATCGTTAATCGCAATACAGCCTCTCTGCACATCAGAAACATATGTTGCGTTCATTCCCTTATCTTCAAGCTTTTTGACCTCGTTAAACATAACCTCGGTTATGTTATCACCTTTAATAGAAGCTTTTATAACCGCTGCATAAAAGTTAGCAATCATAGTTTTTTCTTCTTCGCTTGGGGCAGGGCGTAACGCTCCAGTATCATAAATCCCCACCACAACTTTTTCAATTTTTCCATCTTTGGAACGTTGAATATCAAAATTCTGTTGTCCACCATGTCTATCAATATCCCATGATTTTCCACCAAGAAGAATTCCCAACTCTGTTACCACATATCCAGCAGCCAATATTTTTTTCTCTTCAGGGGAACAATCTAATTTAGCCAATCCCTTGCCACTAGCCATTTCCATCATCTTGTATCCATTACCAGATATAGGATCTTGGTTAAAATCTGTCCATGGCATAAGCTTCATCTCAAACTTAACACCATTAACCTCAATCTTATCAAATGTTTCATAATTCTTTTTTGCCGCAACATATTGGTCATACCCTTTAGGTATGTTTGTTTCCACCTCAGCACTCTCTTTTGCGCGTTTCACAATACGATCCAACACAGCATATTGTGTATCTTGTGAAGAAAGGTCTTCAATCGTTCGAACAATTTTAGCAAATTCGCTATCAGCGTTTCGTTTTGCTTGCGGAGCCATCATCTGCAACACTTGCTTTGAGCCGTCGTTCATCTCCACAGAAACAGTTTCCCAAAACGAACCAGCCCCTAACATTTTACCAAATTTTTTAATATTAGCTCTCGCATCAGGAGACATATTTTCTCTAATCTCTGCCAAAAGTTCCCATCTGCTTTTCAAAACAGCCGTATCTTTAAGAACAGACAACGGCTCGCGAATATCTGCGGGCAACATTGGCAAGTTAGAAAGGGCTTGCCCAAATTTTACCCAAGCAGGACCATTGCTAGAGCAAAATCTAGCCAACGCGTCTCCCACGTTCATTTTGCTATTGTCATTTTCTGTTGGCTTGTCGGCAGATAACATCGCCCCAATCATAAACCGCGCTTTATCGTGTGTATAAAATTTTCCTCTTGTTCCGTCTTTATAGAGCGTGTTTAAAACCTCTTTACAAATGTGATAATAAGGATTTTCTTTATCAATATATTTATCAAGACAAATATCAATAGCCTTAGAGTTGTTATCTTGCGTGGCATTGTTTAAGAAACGTTGCATAATAACTGCGCGTTCATCAATTTTTAAGCTCCAAAACTCATCATACATATTATGCAAATCTTCTTTAGAAAACTTACTAACCTTAGATTTAACTTCTGTTTCAATACCATCTGTAGGTTCATTGCATCTGTCCATGATTTTTGTCAAATCACTAACAGACGAATGAGAAATATTGTCTCTCAGTTTTTTGACCCCATCATCAGAATAAGGCTCGGTAAAAAATGTAATCATATCTAAATTAGCATTTGGCGACAAAGTTAATAACTCATTAAAACCATTTAATCCATGCATTTTAATTTCGTTAGAGCTAGAAAGGTCATTAGGATTATCGTGATGATTAACCTTTTCTTCAAACGTTTCAGTAAGCTTTGGCTGAAATTCAATACCATCTGCGACTAATGTAAATAGATCTTCTAGAACGCCACTTTTTTGAGTAGTCTTGCTAGTATTAACAAGAAAATCTTTAATTTCAGTATGATATTTTACAATATCCTCTTTTGCGACAATTTTTTCAGTTGCAAGCATATCCCCCTCAATCGGTTCTTTCCCAACTCTTTCTACAAATTTATGGGCGTATTCTTTTGTAAAATATTGTTTAATCGAAAAAATATCAACACTAGAAATAACAGACTCTTTTTCAGATATATCAAAATATCGACCGAGCTGTGGAACATAATCTGTAAATGTAAAGGATTTATCTTGCAACATAGAAAGAGCTGCTTTCTCTTTTTCATCTTCTGGTAATTTTTTATATGATTTTTTTAACTCTTCAGCAAAGAGCGCTTTAGTTTCTTTTTCTTTGTTAAAAAGATTTTTATGTACCATCAAGTCATAAATTTCTTTTTGTTCATAAAATCCCTTATCCTTAAAATCGCTTTTTTCAAGAATATATGACGCAAGAAAATCTTGGAAATCTGACGAACCACTTGATAAATCTTTTTCATTAGGTGCATACCGAGGATACGCTTTTAATAATTTAAGTGTATCAATTTTCGGATTTTCAGGATTGTTAAGAAAACGCGCAGTCTCATATTCAGCTAATTTGTATATACCATGTACCCAGTATGCTTGAAGTTTTGGCATATTAGCATCTAAAATACATTTATTAGAAAAAGCAAACGATTGGCGTAACTCATCAAGTTTTGTTCTATCAGTATCATAACTGCCATAGTTTCTAATGAGTGTTTTTTCATGTTCATCTGTTTTAATCAAATCACTTTCAACAAACCTAGCGGATAAATTTTGATAAAGCTGTTCAGGGTTTCCAGTCGTTTCGGGCATATTGAAAATATCTCGCATTTTTTCGTAATAAGGGTTCTTCTCTTTAATATAAAGAAGGCTGTCGTCCTTAACGCCAAGTGTGTAATAAAATGAAAAGTCTAATAACGAAGTATTTGACTGCACTTGTTTTGTTGTCAACAAAAGTTCTAATGATAAGATTTTTAGTTTGTCCTCTTCGCTCATATCTTGATTATAGCGAGCGTCTTCCATATTATTTAACAAATCTTCCTCAATTTGTGAACTCTCAGAATATATCTTTTTAGAATCATCCAAATTTTGTTGTCGTATTTCCAAAACCGAATAAAGCGGAGGAACAATCGTCAGTAACAAGTCAGATGTTTTTTCTCCAACCTTCCAACTTGCCACGTCTTCCATAAATTTAACAAGCTTTTCTGGAGCTTTAGGTGTTTCTTGATTATTCGCAAATTTTTTATAAAAATCAGATTGTTGCAAAAACGCCATATCATCAGCAATCATTTCGCTTTGCAAAACAGGCATATTCGCATAAGAAAGTTCTTTTTGTCGTTTACTTTGTTCTACATAAGGAGTATCATTGCTATAGGCTCTGCTCTGTCTCAAATTAAGCATTTTAGATTCCAGATTTTCTGTTGAACAAAGATAATTCAAAGCATCGTTTCTTTTTTGTTGTTCCACAAGGGAAAGCTGTTCTGTTTTTTCTTTATTCTTCAGTTCAGACAAACAAATAAACGCGTCTAAAATCTTAATTCTTTCACGAAAAGATGCAGAAATTTGTTCGGCGATATTCCGACTATCAGCTTTTTTTCGCTCATCAAGAATACGAGAGGCCTCATCTCCTGTTGCTATAATTTTCCCATTTTCATCAGCCGCAATTTGATATGTTCGATTTTCTGGAAAATGCGGAAGAACTATTGGTGCTTTATTTCCATTAGCAAAAAGATTTTCAGGTACGGCCAAAATAAAATCTTTACTAGTTGCTTCAGTAAGACTTTTTCCTTCAGCCACCTTTAAACCTAATCTTTCTAAATAGTTGGGGTTCTCCCGAAGCCAAGGTAACTCTTGCCCTTTAGCATTTTCTTCTGTCGGCATTTCAAAAGTTGGAAGATTGATTGCAAAATGAGAAAATTTTGGGAAATACCTAACAGTAGGCAGGTAATCAGTTTGTCCATCAATATATTCCTGCATTCTTTTAGCATATTCTCGCAAATAAGAAAATGGTTCAACTTTAATTGTTCTAGAAGTAAGTATCTGTTTAGATAAATCAATCTCCATAGTATCCTGTTTTGAAGGTGTGCTTAGGTTATATTCATTTTGAAACTTTGTAAAGTCGATATCAGGGTAGCTAACCGCCATTAACACATTATCAAGCGCGTTTAATATCACTGGATGATTAGATTCGTCAGCCCACAAAAGGTCTGCTCGGTTTAGTCTATCTTGGTTAGAAAGAAGAGAAGAGTAGGGGCAATAAATCTGTAAATATTTCTTAGATTGATACGGCGAAATAAAAACATCTCTTCCTTCGTAGTTTATTCTTTTATTTTCCTCCCAAACATTGTCTAGTCCTTTAAGTGTTTCATCAAGCTTAAAAGCTACTTCTTTTGCAGTCAAAATAGTACCATCGCGTTTATATGTTTCCAAAACTATCGCATCAACAAGTGTATCCGCATGATTTCGTTCAATGATACCTTTATGATGAAAATGGATAGATATAGGTTGTTTAAAATCGCTTTCTTTTTCTCTATCTGTTCGAGAGTATTGCTCAAAAGCATAGGTCATAGATGAGCGAACAACATCTTTTCCATTATAGGAAAAACTCTCAGAAGATGGTAATTGTTTTAATCTTTCTCCGACTTCTTTCGGTGTCAATTCTATTCCAGAGCGCCTAAATTCTTCTGCAATTATTTCATTTTCAATCGTATTAGGAAGGTCTTTTCCTTGTTTTAGGGTATCAATCACTTTAGCAATATGCTGTTTGGTTTTTTTTTGATGTCGGTCATCAGAATCCTGACTTGCTTGCTGTGATTGATTCATATAAAGAGAATCAGTTGCAACAGTCATAAACAAAGTTGCTTTGCTCTCAAGCTCTGGCGTTATTATCAACTCTTTTTTAGAAGATTGTTGTAAGATTTGAGCCGCATCTTTAAGGTCTTGTTTATAGCGTAAGTTTTCGAATTTAGCAATTTCCGTCAGTTTATCCAAAGCGTCTTCATATTTTATCTCAGTAAAGTCAATACGTCCAGTTTGCTGATTAACCGCATCAGCAAATTTAGCATCTTTTAAAAATTCACTTTCAAGAGAAGATAAATACCGACCACTATCATAGAGTTGCTTAAACTGTTGCTTAAAGCGGTTAAATAAATGATCGTCTCCAGTTTGCGGGGAAGAGATTTCACTAAGTTTTTGTTCTTCTTTTTTATAATACTCTTCTAAATAATGACCGTGCGTCGCCTCAATATAGTCTGCAATATCTTGTACTCGCGAGGTTTCCCCCCCATGTTCATCAAATGTCGCGATAATTAACTTTTCAATCGGGTCATCAATACCATACATATTATTTAATTTTTGAAACATAATTCCATATTCTTCAGGATTTTTGCCCATATATACCAAACAATCCAGAGCGTGCATATCAGCCAATTTTTCATTTAAAGCGGTAGCTTTCTTAGCTCGTTCATCGCCATATCTTTTCTGCACAAAATAATGCCCTAGCTCATGCGCCACAACCCCCTCAAATTGAGCATCATTTTCAGCCATTTCGATCATTTTAGAGGTAACAGCAATAACACTTTTTTGTTTATTGTCGTCATAACGTGCTATAATCCAAGCGTTTGGTGAATTTTGGTCTTCTAAACAAAAATAAAAATTATCCTGCACCCATTGTTTCATCTCATCAGCAGAAGTGATAATTTCACCTTTCTCATTTTTAACAACCAAATTTCCCAAATAATTTTCATCAAGAGTATCTTTATCGTCAGAAGTATAATTATCTTCAACAATCTCACCAGTTGTCTGTTTAGAACTATCTAATAGGGCAATGTTTTTAGCTAATAAAATCTTTGAGACAGTATCATTTAGATAGGTACTGACAAGAGTGCCTAATTTACTCTCTTCTCCAACTAAATGATATTCAACAGCTATCTTTTCAGGAAGCTGTTGTGCCTTTTCGCTATCATAATGATATTCCAACATTATGCAAATCTCCTACTAATAATATTAAAATATTTTAACACAAAAAGACATGGATAGCAATAATTTTTTATATCCGATATTCCCCATACTAAAAAAGATTAAGATTTTTTTTAATAGAACTTGACTTTTTCTCTTTCTTGTGCTTAAATGCAAAACACAAAGTGAATTTAACTCAACTTGTCCCACTTTGAGCGGACTAAAAGGAGAATTAAGATGATAAATGCTAATTTGCATTACCAAATGCGTTACCGCCAAATAGGCGTATTTTATGAAGATAACTTTTCCTTTAGTGATAATTTGTTGAAAAAAGATGTAGATACCAATCTTTTATACAATCAGAATGGTTAGTCCTCGTTCTTTTTTTGCGTATAACCAATATACCGCACAAGAGACAAGAAAATCGTTTTATCAAAAATTAAGGAGAAAAGTTATGAATAAGATAGAAAGAATTGCAACATTAAGAGAAGAATTTTACAAAGATTTAGCAGAAGGTGAGGTTATTTCAACACAAAATATCAAAAAGGAATATAACAAAATTCTGGAAGAGTATAAAACAGAAATAGAAAACTTAAAAGAAGAAATGAAAACTTTTAAGAAAACACAATTACCAATTATTAAAGAAGATATTGAGATACAAAAGAAACAAAACAAGCAATGGTTTTTAGAAAATTTTGATAAAATCTGGGAAAACAGACATAATTTTAAACTAGGAACACCCAATGCTTCAATCATTGTAGAGGGGATAAACATCACCAGTTTTGCCTGTCCATATTATGGCTATATAGTAGATAAAATCGCTATAGGAAACCTTGTAAAACTCTGGGAAAATGGTTTTATGTTTCGTGGCTATCCAATGGTTCATTATCATCGTCGTTATAATAGCGATTACAGTTATATTGCCTATATCAAAGACCAAAAGATTATAGATTATGAGTTTTCCAAGAAGCAACCTCTCGAAGAACAGTATGAGCCGACAGAGTTTATCCAAAAAATGCTAAAGAAAATTCGCGAAAACCAACCCAAAGATACCGCCCTATATCGAACAATAGATGAGCTAAAAGCACTAATATAATTACTCAAAGAAATCAAGAAAATGTTAATAAAACTGTTTTCGAACGCAATCCGAAACTCTTTACACAAACAAAAAAGACATGTTAGTGAACAGATATACTATTGAAATCTCCACTAATCAGGTTGAGATATAAAATCTAATAAGTTACTTTAACAGTTCTATCTTTTGTGCTTGTAAATCCTAAAGTTCTTGTGGTCCTTCTTAAAAGAAGAAGGCGCAAAGAATGCGAAGTCAATATTTTCTTTCCAAAACAGATAAAATAAGGTTAATTGGTCGCGTTTGGAATAATCGTTAAATATTTTCCACCAATCGTTCATTAGCTTGATACAGGCTGTATCATTATGTTTACGGAAAATGACATTATTTTCGCCCATACCAAAATGTTCGGGGAAACCTTCTTCATGGTATTTTTCCAACAGAGGGAGAACACTTTCAGGCGTATCAATATTATTTTCCATAACAAATTTAGCTTCATCATAAATGCAGTCGCGACTAGCATGGCGTGGGACGGCAATATAACATTCTAAAGGAAGTTTTGAAATATATTCAAACACTTTCTCGGTTTTAAAATTAACATTTGCGTCTATGTATAAACTTGTTTGATAATTAGGAAACAAAAGATGCGGGTGCATTTTGTGCCAACGATTATTTTTACTGTTATTCATCTCAGAAAAACGCAACGGCATAATTTTCCATTGCCCAATAACTCCTTGAGCAATCATATTTTCATCATCGGTAAAACATATATAATCACATTCGGGGTTAAGATAATCATGAAAAATAAGTGCATCATAGCCACCAGTTAAACAAGTATAAATGACCATCTTAGCGTCGTTTGTGTGTTGCTTAAAATAACGCTTAACTTTCCCTTTAGCCAAAAAGTTATGCAAACCAACAACAAAAGTTGTTTTGTAATGATAATAAAGTTTCATCTTTTGCTGATACGACATCTTGCTCATCAGCTTCATGGAAAAGAGTAAATCCCAAAATGGTTTAGTTACAATATAATATAAGTATCTCATATTTGTCCCAGTTTCTATTTCTAACGCTTTGCCGAAAATTTTTTCGGTATAAATTACATATCCGTCAATACGTATATAACAAAAACTCATAAATGGCAACAAGTTTAATTATCTTAGTATACGTTTCTAATTCATAACGCTAATGGACATAGTTCTGCAAATCAAACTAACCATAACATGAAAATAAACTACCATAATTTAATCCGTTAATATTACACAAATATTTGTATTATTCAAACGACCGTTTAAAAGAGATATATGTTTATTATTTTGAGAGTTGAAAAAATAGAAAATCATTGATTTTTATGCATTTCAAATTTTCTATTGACTTTAAATTTCTTTTTAAATATTGTACTTAAAACATTAAAATTAAACGGTCGTTTATAAAGATATCAAACAGATGAATTTAAGGTATTTGGACACAAACAGGAAGAATATTGACGTTGAACGCCAGCGTCAACAGATTCTACGATATACCGCAGAGAATAATCTAACAGATGATACGTTTGTTCAAGAAAACATATTATTTTTGAGAGCGCATCCTGAACTTAAAGGAGCTGGTAATGCCTAAAGTTTCTGTGATTATTCCCATATATAATGTTGAGAAATATTTGGC
>CAZRHI010000019.1:0-17164 GCA_964599945.1 uncultured Acetobacter sp.
AAGCTAATGGTATTTTGGTGAAAAAAGAGCAATATACGCACTCTTATCCTTTCTGTTGGCGTACAGATACACCGTTGATGTATAAGGCTATGTCTAGCTGGTTTGTAAAAGTTACAGACTTTCGTGATGATATGGTTAGAAACAATCAAGAAATTAACTGGATTCCAACACACATCAAAGACGGACGTTTTGGTAAATGGCTTGAAGGGGCGCGTGATTGGTCTATTTCTCGTAATCGTTTTTGGGGAACTCCAATTCCTGTGTGGAAATCTGATAACCCGAAATTTCCGAGAATCGATGTCTTTGGTTCGGTTGAAGAAATTAAGGAGAAAACAGGTTTTACAGTTGATAATCTCCACAAGCCATACATTGATGATGTGGTTTACCCAAACCCTGATGACCCAACGGGGCAAACAATGATGCGTCGTGTTTCCGATGTATTTGACTGTTGGTTTGAAAGCGGATCTATGCCATATGCACAAGTGCATTATCCATTTGAAAATAAAAACTGGTTTGAAAATCATTTTCCTGCGGACTTCATTGTGGAAGCGATTGACCAAACTCGTGGTTGGTTTTATACTTTGACGGTGCTTTCCACCGCTTTGCATAATAAACCAGCATTTAAGAACTGTATCTGCACTGGGCTTTTGATGGCTGAAGGCGGGCAGAAACTATCTAAACGCTTAAAGAACTATCCTGATCCAAACGAAATTTTGGAAACTATTGGATCTGACGCTTTGCGTTGGTTTTTGATTTCGTCGCCTGTTTTAAAAGGTGGAAATGTTGCCGTTGATAAAGAAGGTAAAGAGATTGCAAAAGCCGCTCGTAAAGCCCTCATTCCTTTCTGGAATGCTTATTACTTCTTTACCCTTTATGCAAACGCTGAAGGAATTAAAGCAGAAGAAATTAACTCATCTTCAGACGTTTTAGATAGCTATATCTTAGCAAAACTTAAAGCTCTTGCGATTGAAGTTAAGAAAGATATGACCGACTATGAGATTGCTCGTGCGTGTACAGCGGTTGAGGATTTCTTAGAGATTCTAAACAACTGGTATATTAGACGGTCGCGCGCTCGTTTCTGGAGTGGTGATGACTTGAGTGCATTTAATACATTATATACAGTTTTGGTAAATGTGGCAAAAATTGCAGCTCCGCTCATGCCATTTATGTGTGAATTTGTGTATAGAGGTTTGACGAATGGTGCTTCTGTTCATTTGACTGATGTTCCTAACTTGACAGCTATTGCAGACAATAACGAACTCATTAGCCAGATGGATATGGTTCGCTCTATCTCTTCTGTTGCAAAAGCTATTCGTGAGGAACATAAACTTCGCAATCGTTTACCATTAAAGTCTATGACGATTGCTGGTGATACTGCTCAGAGGCTTAAAGATTTTGCAGAAGCGTTAAAAGACGAGGTTAATGTTAAAGATGTTATCTTAAAATCTGACATTGCAGATGTTGCTAGTCGTTTCTTATATCTTAAAACACCTCTTATTGGTAAACGTCTTGGTGCTTATATGAAAGACATTATGGCAAAGTCTAAAACAAATGAATGGTCTCAAAACGACGATGGCACTTTAGCCATTGCTGGACAGACGTTGTTTGCTGAAGAGTATGAACTGCGTTTAGTTATTAACGGTGAAATGAGTGGGCAAGCTCTACCTGATAATACGGCGGTTGTTATTCTAGATACTACGGTTGATGAAGCTTTGGAAAAAGAAGGAATCGCTCGAGATTTTGTGCGTATGATTCAATCTTTACGGAAAACCAAAGACTTTGACATTACTGACCGCATTAAACTGGTATATTCTTCTGACAACGCTAAGGTTCGGACTGCTGTTAGTGAATATGCTGATTATATTAAAGAGCAAGTTTTAGCACTTGAAATTAGTGAAAACAATGCCCTCAGTACTCCTACCGTTGACGAACTTGGCGGTGCTGAAGTTAAGTTTGACGTGATTAAAGTAGCTTAACTTATCTTTTAATTAGAGATATATAAGAAGGGAGCGTTGACGCTCCCTTTTATATATAAAAAACACTTACCTGAAATATGGTCAGCATTTTAAATTAGATACTATATTGTTTTTTATGTTTTATCATCGCTACTATATCTGTATTTTTCTTTTTTTGCTGATATTCTTTTAGCTTTAGCAAGGCTTTAGAACGCTCTGTATCTTCTTTTGTTCCGCCAATTACAACAGTTTTTTTATTTTTTCGCTCAGACTTGGCAACCCATTTTTCATATTTTTCTTTAAACTCTGGGCTATCCTCCTTTAACTTCATAACTTTCTCATTAAACTCTTCTATTTTTTCAGGAGACCAATATGCCATTTCTTGTAGATGTTGTTTAACATATACTTGAAATTCCTCAAAATTTTTAAAAGTTGCTATTTCCATTGTTATTCCTTTTGCAAATATTTAATATGATTATATCACAAAAATATGACTATTGCAAGGATTTAAGTATATGCTAGAGCATCTAAAGCTCCTTGCAGAATGTAGGCAGCAGCAGAAGCATCAAGAACTTTGGCCCGTTTTTTGCGAGATAAATCCACTTCCTTAATTAAAAAGTTTTCAACCGCAGATGAGGACAATCGTTCGTCCCATAAAAGAATCGGGAGCGAAAAATTTTCCTCTAGCACATTAGCAAATTTACGAACTTCTGTTGCAATCACCCCTTCTTCCCCATTCATTTGCAAGGGTAAGCCCATTACGATTGCGCCTATTTCCTTTTCTGCAATAATGTTTTTTAACTCTGCCAAATCAATCTCTAATGTGCGTCGATACAAAATTTTATATGAGGTAGCAATGGTGCGAGATAAATCTGACACAGCCAAGCCCATTCGTTTGGTACCGAAATCTATACCTAATATGGCTTTACGCGTTGGTAATGTTTTTTTAAATTCTTTAATATTCACTGGCATCTCCTTATAATATAATTCATTTGTAACACAAAAAAATTTTGATGTAAATATTTGATTGTTAGGGAAAAGTAAAGATTTTAACGATATAGTTAATTATCTAAATTGCTTGAGGTTTCAGATGATTAGAAAAATTCTCGTTTTAACTATTTGTTTTGTTTTGTTTTTTCGTGTTTCTCTTGCTGAGATACCTTCTATTGAGCAACAACGTTCAGAATGGGACAACTGGCTTGAAACCTTGAAAAAAGAAATGATTAGTAAAGGTATTTCTGAAAAAACAATAAATAAAGCTTACACAGATGATTATTTTCATGAAATCAAAGAAGTTGTTTTACAGGATAATAAACAGCCTGAATTTATGTTAACGTCTGATACTTACATCAATAAGCTTGTCAATAAAAAAACTGTTCAAAAGGCTCGCCAACATTATAAAGAACTTTTACCACAATATAAAAAAATAAGTGATAAATATGGTGTTCCTTTACATTATTTAATTTCTTTTTGGGCAGTTGAAACTCACTTTGGCAACAACAAAGGACAATATCACTTAATTGACGGGTTAACAAATCTCAGCTATAAAAATCGCCGTGCAGACTTTTTTAAGCGGGAGCTATTTAATGTTTTGCTAATTATGGATAAATATAATTTTTCCGAAGATAAAATGTTAGGTTCTTGGGCTGGAGCTATGGGACACTTCCAATTTATGCCCTCGACCTATAATGCTTATGCTATTGACTATGACGGTGATGGAGTGGCTGATATTTGGGATAACTTTGATGATGCGATTGCTTCGGCGGCAAATTATCTCTCCTCATTAGGTTGGAAAAAAGATGAGCCTTGGGGGCAAGAAGTTACCCTTCCTTGGAATTTTGATTATAGCCTTGTAGGCCCCAAAAAATATAAAACTGTTAAAGAATGGAAAAAATTAGGAATTATTGGAGCCAATAATCAAAAGCTAAAGCTTCCAGAAAACGCTGCTGCAACGATTATAATTCCTGATGGTCGTCGAGGACGTGCCTATATTGTTTTAAGTAATTTTCGGAGAATTATGATTTGGAATCGTTCGGTAAATTATGCCTTGGCTGTGGTTTCATTGGCTGACTATCTTACATCTGATAAAAAATTTCATACCTTAACAGAAAAAAGCAACTATAAAGTTTCTGGAACAGATGTTTTAGCAATTCAAGTATTTGCTAATCAGATTTTAAACGCAAATCTTACTGAAGACGGCAAATATGGCTCTAAAACCTCTGAGGCTATTAAAAAACTTCAAAAAAAGTGGAAAATGCCTCAAGACGGTGTTCCTGATTATCTTTTAATTAGTAAAATTAAAAAATATAAATCTCGAGCTGATTTTATGATTCCTCCACAGCCACGCAAACCAAAAACATTATAATTCTTCTAGTTTGCATATAAGTAAAGGGGGCATTCTGTTTTCCCCCTCTTTTTATTTTAAAAATTATGCAATTTTGCTAATGATTGTTGGTTGAACCTTAGGTTTGGTTTCTCTTATATTTATTGCATTTCGTACCAACTGCATTACTTCTGCAACCACCGAATCGTCTTCTGCATGAACATAGCATAGTGGCGTTTTCTCATCTACTTTATCACCAATCTGGCAAAACGATGTAAACCCAGTGATGTGGTTTATTTTTTGAGACGGCGTTGTGCGCCCACCACCAAGCATAATCACACCTAAACCAATTTGTCTGGTGTCTATTGAGCTAACATAACCTGCCTTTATTGGATATATTGGTCTTATATAGTTTGCGCGTGGTTGTTTCTTTTCATATTGTTCAATAGAGGATCTATCTGCCCCTAAAGAAGTCGCCATTTGTACAAACTTTTCATAGGCTTTACCTGAGGAAATTGTTTTGCGTAATTGTTTTTCCGCGGTTTCTTTATCTTGCGCCACATTACAATTTACTAATAATTCGGAGCAGAGTGCCATTGTAACTTCATCTAATCTCACATCTGGTTTATCCCCTTTAAGATATGCTAAGGCTTCCTCTACCTCTAGGGCATTTCCGACGGTTGTTCCTAAGACACTACTCATATCAGTTAGTAATGCGGAAGTTTTAGTTCCCGCACCATTTGCAACGTCTGCTATTGAGCGAGCAAGTTCTACTGCGCGTTCCATATTTTCCATGAACGCACCATTACCGCATTTAATATCCATAACCAAATATTGTAAACCTGCAGCTAGTTTTTTAGAGAGAATCGATGCGGTTATGAGGGGGATAGATTCAACTGTTGCACAAACATCTCGAATCGCGTAAAGTTTTTTATCTGCTGGAGCTAAGTCTGCGGTTTGTCCGATAATGGCGCACCCAACCGTTTTGACTGCTTTCCTAAATGTATCCATATCAACATTGGTTTTGTAGCCTGAAAGAGAATCTAGTTTATCTAGCGTTCCCCCTGTGTGTCCTAACCCTCTGCCTGCTATCATTGGGACATATACTCCACATGATGCAAGCATTGGGGCTAACATCAAACTTACTTTATCCCCTACTCCACCTGTGGAATGTTTATCTACGACGGGAGCATCTAGTTCTTTCCATTCAAGTTTTTCACCAGAATCTCTCATCGCTAATGTTAAAGACAATGTTTCGTCTTTGCTTAATCCACTTAGGAAAACAGCCATTGTAAACGAAGCTGCTTGAATATCTGCAATACTGCCTCTACTCACACCTTCTATAAAAAAGGAGATTTCTTCTTTGCTTAATTTATCATGATTACGGACTTTACGGATAATCTCTTGAGGTAACATAGTTAATTCTCCTCTGTAATAAATGCGGTTAACAGTTTGGTTAATCGAGCAGAAGCCTTATCTGCCTCTTCTAACGTTTCTTGGTGGGAGGGTGTATTTTCCATTAAGCCTGCGGCATAATTAGTTATTACCGAAATTCCTAAAACTTCCATTGAACAATGGCTAGCTACGATAACTTCTGGAACAGTAGACATTCCAACCGCATCGGCACCTAATTTACCAAATGCGCGTACCTCTGCTGATGTTTCAAAATTTGGTCCGAGAACCATTAAATACACCCCCTCTTTTAGCTTTATTTGCTGTTTTTTAGCTATATTCATACATTTTTGGCGTAATTCTTTTGTATATGCGTTATTCATTGAAGGAAAGCGTGGACCATATTTCTCATCATTTGCCCCAATAAGTGGGTTTTTACCACTAAAATTGATATGATCATTGATTAACATAAGCGAACCTGGGGCTAAATCTTTTACTAATGAGCCTGCAGCATTGGTTACTATCAGTTGTTTAATTCCTAGTTCTTTTAATATATGTATTACTGTTGCAATCACCGAAGGATCGTGTCCTTCATATAAATGGAATCGCCCATTAAGACATAACACTTCCTTATTATTTAAGAATCCGCGCAACAGTTGTCCTTTATGCCCTGCTACGGTGCTTTGGGGAAAATTGGGAATCTCTTTATATGAAACCAATGTTACATCTTTAAGCTTTTGGGCAAAACCACTTAATCCAGAACCTAATATTATAGCGATTTCAGGGTTATGTAAATTTAGCTTTTGTTTTATAAAATCTGCTGATTGCTTAATCATTTCCCAACTCCGTTGCTTTAAAATTATATGGTAATAAATCTTTTAAGTGATATTCTTTACAAATTTTTACGCCATCTGAAAGACTAATGATAGTATTTTCATCTGAAAACTCAGCTATGCGTTGCAAACATGCGCCACAAGGATATACAAGCTCTTTGCCTGAAGAAACAATCAATATTTCTTTTATTTTGCTGTCCCCTCCTGCTATCATTGCAGAAATTGCACCTGCTTCCGCACATGTTCCACAGGGGAAAGAAATATTTTCAACATTGCACGCGGCATATATTTTATCATTTTCAGAACATATTGCCGCCCCTACTTTATATTGCGAATATGGAGCATAAGCCATTGTTTTTGCCTTATTTGCAAGTTTTAACAACTCTTGTTTAACTTTCATTGATCTTTTCCTTGTTAAAAATTTTTGAAAAAAAATTCGGATATTATCGTTTCGTTAATTTTTTATAATATACAATGATAAAAAAATTTAGCAAAGCTTATTTTTATTTTAGGAGAAGATCGTGCTAAAAAAGGTTATTATAGGTATCATCTGTTTTATTTTTCTGATAATTGGCGGTATCGGCATTTATATTTATACACTAGACTGGAATCAGCACAAAGCACTTGTTTCTGAGCGACTTACACAAATTACAGGATTAAAGTCTCTTATTGAAGGAAACTTAACTGTGGATTTATTCCCTCAACCTAAAGTTACTGCTGGTCGAGTTAAATTTTTCTCACACAAGGACGGAAGAACACCTTTGGTTGTTGTTAACGAATTATCGGCGAATCTGGAGCTTTCTCCGCTTTTGGATAATAAATTCATTATCCAGTCTATGACCTTGGAACAGCCTTCTCTTAACCTTATTCTTTCAGAAAATGGAGAATTTAACTGGAAAGATGTGGGCAAAAATAGCCGTTCAAGATCTGGAAATGTTGAGGTATCATTTAACAATATACGCCTAAACAATGCTACTGTTATTTTTAGTAACTTAATGTCTCAGCAAGAATATAATCTTCCTAATATTTCGGCAACAATTAGTGCACCTTCTCTGCAAGGTCCTTATACTGCAAATGGACACTTTATTCATAACAGCAGTGAGATCATTTTTAAGGGAACTGTTTCTCAAAACAACACCCTTGCTATCAATATGTCTGTTGATAACGCTGCTACTGGCTCTAAATTTTTCATTGATGGAACTCTTGATGAAAATGCTAAGGGAACTGTTAGATTTGATACAGGTAGCTTAACTGATGTTTCTTCTATCATTTTTGGTGCAAATAGCCTAAACGATAGTTATAGAAAGCCATTGTCATTTTCATTCCAATATGATTACAACGCTGGTCTTGCCAATTTGGAACACTTTACATTAGAATATGGTAAACTCACTGCTGGAAGCGGAAATATTTTACTTAATTTGAAAAATGAAAAAAATATTGCTGCTGAATTTAACATGAAGAATTTTGATTTGGATATTTTAGAAACACTTATCCATGATTATGTTCTCAATGTTCAAAAAGGTGAAACTGACACTGCTTCTATGCTTTCTCCATACAATATTTCATTTAAATTACGCTCTCCAGAAGCTGTCTATAAAGGTGCGTTAGCTCAAAATTTAAATCTTGGCTTTAACTATAATAAAGGAATCGTTGATATTTCAAGCTTTAGTTTGGTTATGCCTGGAAAAACAAATCTTTTAACTGTTGGTAAACTGAACTTAAATAAAGGGCTTCAATATATCTTCAACCAAGTTATTAGTTCTGAAGATTTCAAAGTATTTGCTTCTATTTTTGATGTTGACTTAACAAAGCTTGCAACAGAAGAAAATAAAAAAGCAATTTTCAAAAAAGCATCAGCTGAACTTCAAGTTAAAGGAGATTTGGATAATTTGCTTATACATTCTCCCAAAGCTACTATTGATGCGTCTACATTTGATTTTAATCTTCTTCTTAACAAAAATAAGGATAAAACAGTTATAAATTTGGATATGGCTACAAATAAAGTTTTGTTTGATAAATATTTACAAGCTATTCCAAGTAAATTAGCTGATAGCTCTTATAAGGATAAATTTATTTACCAACTTAAACTTATTCCTTGGAACAATGATATTGACGTTGATGCTAAAATTTCTATTGAAAATGCAGTTTACAACAAAATTCCAATGAGCAAGGTTACCTTAGACTTTAGCAAATCAAAAGATACTATCAATCTTAAATCTTTGTCTTTTGATAACCTTGGTGGTGGGAAATTAAAGTTAGCTGGTGGAATTAGCCAAGTGTTTACTAACCCTCAATTTAAAGAGTTTTCTTATCAGGTTCAAACATCTAACTTCCCTCTGTTTGCTTCTTCTTTAGGAATTAGCACTGGTGATAAGGAATTATTTAATCGCAAATTATTTGCCACACAGGGTGCTTTGAGCGGTAACTTTAATGATTTTAACTTGAGTTCTGTTCAAAAATTTGGTGATACAGAGTTTTCGTACACTGGTTTGGTTTCAAGCCCTGCTAATGGTCGTACTGTTGTTAGCGGTGATTTAGAAATTAAAACCAACAACTTTACTAACTTTGTTAAGTCTTTGAATATAGATTATTCTCCTAATATTCCTGTTACTACATTTACATCTTCTGGTAAGATTAAGGGAAATATTGATACGTTTGAATATAGCAATATTAACGCATACTTAGGTGCTAATAATATTGCAGGGACAATTCAGTTTGATGATAGTGCTACTAAGCCAAGATTAAAGGCATCTCTCAATTTCGATAAATTTGATGCTGACCATTGGTTTAATCTTCCGAAGAAAGTTGAAAGAAAATATCTGTCAGACACCTCTGATTTTGCTATGTTACCTGAATTTAGCGACAAACAAATTGATTATTCTGCACTTAAAAAAGTTGATTTTGATGTTGCAGCTTCTGCTAAATCTCTTGTCTATGAAGGAAAAACATACTTAGCAACGAAAGCTAATATGAAGTTAATCAACGGCAAATTACAGGTTTCATCTTTTGATACAAAATTGGATAATAGCTCAATAAACTTCGGTTTTACTCTTGACGCTACAAGTATTCCTACTATCAACGGAAAATATACAGTTAAGGATATCAAAACTCCTGTTATTGGGGGTAAGTTATATCGCTTATCTAGCAGTCTTTTGACAGCTAACGGTATGTTTAACTCGAGTGCTCAGAGCATAAAAGATTTCTATGAACAATTAAATGCCAATGGTTCGTTTGAACTTATTGAGCCTACTATGTATGGCTGGGATTTAGATGTTGTTAAATTTGAGCTTGAGCAAAGAAAAACTCCAAATGGATTGGAAGATTTTGTGCGTAACAATTTAAGAACTGGAAAAAGCTCATTTAACAAAATTAGCGGTCAATATACCATAAACAAAGGTATTGTTGTGGCTGATAAGATTTTATGGAACTCCCCTGTTGTTGATATGTTTATGCAACTCAATTTGAACTTAAGCGATAGTCTTTTCAATGCGGTGTATAGTGTGATTTTCCATAATGCGTCATTCTCTGATGTTTCTCGCTTTACCTTAGAAGGGAAATTGGCAAATCCTACTCTTAAACTTGATTTATCTGAGCCATTATATCGTATTGGTGAATCTGAAAAGCAAACACAAGAAGCCTTAAAATTACAAGAAAGTGTTAAAACTGAAAAGTTAAAGCATAAAATTGAAGCTTTAAGCAAAAGCCTTGAAGATACTGCAAATGATATTGCAAAACTTTCCCAAGATGTTACTCAGTTTGCTCCTCGCTCTAAGGATATGAATGTTCGCAAAACTTATGATGACAACATCAAAAAACTTGCGGATATTGAAAAGAAAGTAACTGAATTTCAAAATAAAGTACAAACATCAGTTGACGAAAAAGACTTGATGGATATGGATGCAGAACTAAAGATTGAAATTTCAAAATTACGTTTCATTCCAAAAGCTTTAGAAGATAACTTTATTGTTGACGGTAAATATGTCTATGATGAAACATTTAACAAAATTACTTGGGTTTATAATGTAGCATCAAACAATAATGCTTATTTCAAAGGACTTGCTGAAGCTTATATTAAACAGCTCAACTTAGTAAAAAATAGTGAGAAACCGCTTTCGGCAGTAGCTGAGCAAGAGCTTATGAATAGTATTCAAACTGTTGCACAAGACATGGATAAAATTAGCACACTCCATTCTCAAATGCGTGATGATTACTTATTCATTGTTGATGCTGGTAATATTGACGTTATGAAAGACAACAATGATATTGCTGAGCAAGCTCTTAAGACCATTTTGACATATACAAAAACGCTTAACAAAGATATTATCAGTAGTGTTAATGCCTTTTCTGATGCGTTTGAGCTTACAAATAGAGATTATGATGATTACATGGTTGAGCTTCCTGATGACATCAATGACATTAACCCATCGCTGTCTACTGTTGGAACACCTAAACCGAAGAAACAGGTTGAAAAACCAGCTGAAGTAGTTCCTCAGGTTACCGAAGAGATTACGATAGATGAAACCCCTGCTGACAATGTATCCCCTGCTCAGGAAGAGACAGAAGTGGTAAAAGACGTTTCTGAACAGCAATCAGAAAAGCAGGATAGTTCTGAAGAAGTAGCACCTGAGCTGGTGGAAACGCTTAGTGATATACCAGAACCCGAACCTGAACAAGTTTCTCAAGACACAGAAACACAGCCTCAACAACCTCTTGTTGAGGCTGATGCCGATGTTATGGAAAAAAAAACTGAAAAAAACGAAGCCTTAGATTTTCAAAATGGATTAGATGAACTAGTTAACACTTACAAAGAAACGAAAACTATTGTTACTAAAAAAATTATTACAACCAGTATAGTTAAAACTAGTCATTCGCCTATTTTATCTCAAACAGATTCCCCTATTATACCTGTTATTGAGGATAAAAAAGAAGTTTTGACTGTTGCTCTCAATGACAATAAAGGACTTACCTCCCCTGCTATTAAGAAAGGGCAAGAGATTATAAACGTTTCGCTAAATGATAATGAAGATGATATTGCCTCTTCTGTTATTGAAGAAAAAAAGGAAATTGTGAATACTTCTCTTGACGAGAGCTGTTCGGCTTTAGAAAAAATGGTTGATATGGCTAAACTTGAAATAAGTGGGCTTTCGAACCTTCTTAACATTGGTAAAACTTCTGATACCAATGAAATTGCTTCTCTTAATCTGGAAATTAACCCAAACGCATCATCTGATGATGTGGCTACTGATGATACTCAGATGAATTTTGATGATGTTGCCACTCCTGAAGAATTTGACATTGTGGACTATACATTTGATACTGTCGAACCTGCAACCAATTTGAAGCGTAATCCTGTGATTGCTCTTGAAATTGGTAAAGACTTGTCTTTTGAAAAAAAGACAGACACTTCTCGTTTTAATAAAAAATCTGGTTTCAAGGCAAAAAAAGCCAGATTTGATGATGTGGTTAATTCATTTACTGAACAAACAGAAACTAAATTAGCCAATGCAGATATGCCTAATATGAAACAGAAAGATGCCACTACCATAGACGTTATACAAACCAATATTAAAAACTCTGGTTCTTTGGCTCAACCTAATTATAGTGAAAAATCTTTTGATGATGACGCAACAGATTTTATTGAACAACAAAAAAGTTTTAACTCTCGCACGATTTATGTAAAACAGAGAAATGGAGGAGCTTTGCCTGAAGTATCTGGCTTTAGTGGTAAGCGTATGCTTAAAACAAAAATGGCACCAACGCAGACCACAACTTATGAAAACAAATATGTTTTTGCCTCAAATGGGCGTTTCCGCACCCCTTTTAATGGACAGCTGGGGAAAAGCTTTTCTTTGTATGTTGAATAATTATCTTTAAGATTGCTAAAATAAAGTTTATTAGATATACTGCAGTTATTCTATTAACAGCAGGAGAATTGTTATGTACACAAGACCTGAGGTCGCTGTTTTGCCCGTTGCAGGGCTTTCTACGCGTAATCTTCCAGCAACAAAAGCTATGCACAAAGGCTTTTTATGCTTAAATAATCTACCTATCATTCAATATGCCGTCAATACGTGTGCGGAAGCTGGTATTAAAGAAATTATTTTTGTATATAGCGATGAAACATCTAAAGCAATGTATCAGAATTATTTTTCTAAAAATGTTGAGCTTGAAGAACGTTTGCTACGTCAGGATAAACTTGAACTTTGGGAAGCTTTACGAACAACTGTTCCTGAAGGTGTAAAATTTTCTTTTGCACGCCAATCTGAACCTAGAGGAAATGGGCATGCTGTATTGTGTGCAAAAGATATTATCGGTAGCAGAGATTTTGCTGTGATGTGGGTTGATGATGTTTATGTTTGCCGTGGTAAAGGAATTTTATCACAACTTGCTGATATATATGAGAAGTTTGGTGGCATTGTTGAAAATATTATAGAATTTCCTACTGAGCAGCTTTCTAGATATGGTGTATTAACAGGAGCGCAAAAAAATGGAAACATTGTTACAGCCACAGGAGTTATTGAAAAACCAAAACTAAACCAAATTGAATCCCCTTATGCTAGTATGGGACCTTATATTCTGCCAAACCAGATTTTGGATATTTTACCAAAAGTAGAAAAAGGATCTAACGGAGAAATCAACCTAACAGACGCAATAAATATGTTAGCACAAAATGGAACTGACTTGCGAGGGATTTTATGTTCTGCTGAACGCTATGATTGCGGAACCAATGAAGAATTAGCAAAATCTAATATCCGCCTATCCATAAAGAAAAATAAGGTACTTTATGAGGAAGCTATAAGAACTATTAAAAACCTTGATGAAATGGATTAAAGGATATTTTTTTGATTTAAGCGGAGGGTTTTTATTATATTAAAAAGATAGTGCAGTTCTTTATAAATTTGTTTAATACGTTTTTTATTAAGTATTGAGCAAAAGAAGTTTGTGCATTCAAATAAATTTTTATTCGTTTCAATATTTATTAGCACTTCATTATCAAAAAAGCTAAAAGTTATGTTAGGGAATATTTTTTTTACTTCCAACATATATTCTAGCATAACCGTGGTTAAGATGTATCTGGCTTCTATTTGGTTATCTGAATACACTTCATAGGCTTTTTCAAACACTGGTGATTCAAGTTTTACCCTCTTCAGATTTTCATATCGCACAAAGTTATTGCGAAATCCTTTATCTTTAACAACGATTGTCTGCCCTTGAAACTTTTTATTCATTTGCGCCCTAAATAAAACGCCTTGGCTGATTTTGATATTTCTCTCATATTTGGAGTTATTTTCATGAACAAGCTTTGTTTTATATAAAACGTATTCTGTGATGCTGACTGGTATATTTTCATATTCTCCTTCAAAACAGTCATCGGTTTTTATTTTATCATTTTGAGGAATAATTTTGGAATATTGAAGAAGAGTTTTGGGGAATTCTTTTTGATATGTATAGGTAAAATCACCAAAAAAGCCAGCTATTAAGGGTAATAGATTTTCTTTGCTTTTTTGATAGTAACTAAACATTGGCCAACACAAGAGAAGTATGGAAAAACAACTGATTATATCTACATAAAAAAGAGTGTTTTGAAATATGCTATTTGGGTTTTTTAAACGTAAAAAAGTAAAAAAGCACCAAGCTAATACTATAAATAAAACTAAAAAAAAGAGAGATATTAGTTTTTTACGGTTCTTTTCTGCAGATAACAATTTGGGTAAAATCTTTGTTTCGTAATATTTATCAAATTGCTCATTTATATCTTGCTCTTTTATATTTTCAGGCATTTCCATATCCTTTTAACTATTTTCTTTAGTTTTTATAATACCTTTTAATATCTTAACATTTTCTATAACCCTTTACTTTATTTTGTATTACAAAATATTTATCTTGACGAGTTATGTTCATTTTGATTAGCATTTTTTTGTTATTTAATTGGGGTGATACAGAGATGAAGTTGTTAATACAAAGAGTTTTAGAGGCTAGTGTGGAAGTTGAAAACACTATTTGTGGAGAGATTGGACATGGGCTATTAGTCTTTTTAGGGGTTGAAAAAGGTGATACTAAAGCTCAAGCGGAATATTTGGTTCAGAAGCTCTTGAATTTGCGTATTTTTGAAGATAATGAGGGAAAGATGAATTTATCTGTTAGTGATATTGACGGGCAGATACTTGTTATATCCCAATTTACATTAGCGGCGGATACATCTCGAGGTAATCGCCCTGGGTTTTCGAATGCGGAACTTCCTGAAAAAGCAAAAGAGATGTATGATTATTTTAACCAATTATTGAAAGAAAAAGGCTTCCCCCCGCAAAATGGTATTTTTCAAGCAGAGATGAAAGTTCGGCTTATCAACGATGGACCTTCCACCTTTTGGCTTAGTAGATAGGGTAATCCTTTAATATTGAAGTAAACTATTTAATTTATTTGCAAGCGAATCTAGAGCATCGCTTAGTAGTTTTGTTAATAATTTCTGTGCGATTTCCTGTGTGTTTTGTTTATTTGAGATTATGATATAGCGGTTTTTGGTTTCCGAATCGACAATTTCTTCGTTTTTTCTTTGTATTTCTACTCTTATAGACATACTAAAACGGCTATTTTCTTCATCTATTTTTTCACTTTTGGATTGTAATAACTTAGGAACAAGAAAATAGTCTGCTAACTCTTTGCTCTCTGTTACTAATACTCTTGGTTCAAACGATAATTTTTGAGCAATATTTTTTCTGAAAGCTGAAGACGTTGTTTTATTAAAAAACTCTAGATCTTTGATATATAATAAAGGGATAGAATTATCATTTTCGTATATTGATTTAGGAAGTAGTGTATTTACTTCTTTAGCTATTTTTTCTACGTTTTGCGGTTTAAAAACTTTAATATTTTTTGCTTGTAAAATCTCATCTGCTTTTTGAATGTCTAAATTTGCGAATAACTTCAAGCAGATTTTCTTATCGTCATCTCGTGTGCTTTGAATAGACACATCATTTAAGGCTTTATCTGCAAGCTCATAGGCTAACACATTATAATTATAATCATCTAACTCTTTAGCATTGTTTTGCATATATGATGATGTTTTTATGGCAACATAAGTCGCTTTATCATAGGTTTGGTAACGCGTATCCGAACGAGATTTTTCTTTGCTGATATCAACACAAACTGACGAGCTTACTGGTAATAAAAAACTATCTGCTTGAGCTTGGCTTATAAAAGAACTTACAAGCAAGCTCAAAACAGATAGCTTTATGATTTGGTTTACCATATAATGGGTTAATCCTGAACTTGTCTAATAATCTCTACCCATTCATTTACTTTTTGGCCTCTTCTATCAAACATTGCTAATTTGTATTGCAATGCTGGAACTTGGCTATTTTGTGTAACATACCAATCTGCAGATGATTCGACAACATAATCTGCATTATTTGGATTATTCACAACATCAAAAGCTCTTGAACCATTGATAATATCTCTTGTAACGCCTCTTAAACGATGGCTTCCATATGGTAAGTCAGAGCTTAATAGACGTGTGTCTTTTAGATATATCGTTTTTACATAGCCTGCATCATAAATTGAAGCTGTATCTTGTAACATACGATTTGTAGCGCGTGAAGCAACAACGTCATAAACTTCTGGTTTATATTTTGCTATATCTGCTGGTTTTACATTTGAAGTTGATGATGACATTGCTACAATATCAGAGCGATATGGATTTCTCTCAACTGTTACATTTACCATATTTTCGTTTTGACCTCTGACATTGTGTCTTTCTTCTACATAACGTTCTTCTGTATAATCTTCATCAGCATAGCTTACTTCTGCTGGAATAATTTCTTCATGAACAGTAACCACTGGTTCACAAACAGGTTTACCACAAGGTTCTTCTGTTGTTGTGGTTGTTGTGATTATTTTCTTTGTTGTCGTTACCTTTGGTTTAGATACTCTTACAGGTTGACAATCATATGATTGAGCTTGGCAACAAGAAGGAGCTTGTGTTGCCATACATGGACAATTACAAGCTGGCACTGGAGCAGGTGTTGGAATATATATAGGTTCTGCAACAGCAACTGGAGCTGGTTCTACCACCGCAGGAGTTGTTTCAACTACTACGGGAGCTGGTTCTGCAACCACTGGGGCTGGCTCAACATAAGTTGTATCTTCAAAGTTTACAACTTCTACCTCTTCCCATTGGTTTTCATCACATGCGCAAGCAGCTAAAAGACCACATGCCACAACACTTATAACTTTTTTCATAGGGCTTCTCCTAACTAAATCTATTTATTGTTTCTTATACTTTTAGAGTAAAGCAATTAAAATTTTCTTAAGTTTTTGATTTACATTTTATTTTTTTTCAAGTATCAATATTTCGATTGTGAGGTATGATGATTATTACTTTTGCCACTGTTATATTCGCTTTTTTGTTTCTATTCAAGGGCGTACAGAAAAACACTTTTTTTATGTTTTATTTAATTTCAATGATTGCAAGTGCATTTTATTGTGAAAATTTTTTAGGCTGGCATATTCGCTTATTTAGCAAACAAGCTCTTTTGCTTTTTGTTTTGTTTCATCTGTTGTTTATTAACCTTTTTACTTTTTTGGCCTATGGCAAAGATAAAAAGGCTGCTCAAAAAGGGGATTGGCGCATTCCTGAGGTTCAGTTGCATACCCTAGAGCTT
>CAZRHI010000020.1:0-16722 GCA_964599945.1 uncultured Acetobacter sp.
ATCAAGCCCTTTAACAGACTCATCAAAATACATAACGACAGTTGATTCATTATCGCTAAATTTAGATTTTAGAAAATAAGCAAACATCAGTACCATCGCCACAAGTCCAATGCTGACAAATAATCCTATCAATTTCATATTCGGTTGTTTTATCATTATTTTTTTCCTCTAGTTAAAAATTCATAGATTTCTTCATTTGGCGGATTTTTTAACAGCTCATTCGGGTTGCCTCTTCCCGTAATGTTTTTAACTTTTCCATCTAAGAAGATAGAGTTTGTTCCAATATTAAAAATGGATTGCAACTCATGAGTAACAATCACAAATGTTGTGCCAAGTGTTTTATTTAATTCTTTAAATAAATCATCAAGCCGTTTGGAACTAATCGGGTCCAAGCCCGCAGACGGTTCATCACAATAGACAATCTTCGGATCTAAAGCCAAAGCCCGCGCCAAAGCCGCCCGTTTTTTCATTCCTCCCGAAATTTCAGAAGGATAAAAATCATCAAAACCGCCTAAACCAACTAATGCCAATTTATAAGAAGCCAGTTCAGATATTTCTTTTGGCGAAAAAGAACTGTATAACTCTAATGGCATAGAAACATTTTCTTTAAGTGTCATAGATGAGAACAACGCACCACTTTGATACATAACCCCACATTTTTGCATAATTTGGTTTTTCTCAAACTCATCAGCACCAGAAAAGTTTTTCCCATCAATCAACACTTCACCCTTAACAGGGGTAACTAACCCAGTCAACACTCGGAGCATACTACTTTTACCACAGCCACTAGCACCCATAATGATAAAAATGTCTTTCTCATTAACGCTAAAATTTATATCATTAAAAAGAACAAAATCACCATAGGCAACCCTGAGGTTTTTAACAGTAATAATCTCTTTTGTCATATTCCTGCCTCCTCTAAAATAACTGTCAAAATCCCCGTAGCAACAATCATCCAAACCAAAGCGGTAACAACAGCCCCAGTAGTTGCTTTACCAACGCTATCCGCATCTCTTCCAGCGTTTAATCCTTCATAACAGCCACAAAAGGAAATAATAATCCCATAAATCAAACTATGTAAAAGCCCAACGAGTATATTGGATAGACTTAATGCTTTAATCGCATAATCAAAATAAGAAGAAGCCGTTAAATCTAAAAAGCTAACACCAACAACCGCTCCACCAAAAATTCCGAGCGCATCAGCAAGCAATGTTAAAAAGGGAATAGTCAAGACCAAACAAACAAGCCTTGGAACAACCAAATATTCTGAAATCTTAACACCAAAGGTTTTAAGCGCGTCAATCTCCTCGTTTACTTGCATTGTACCCAGTGTGGCAGCAAAGGAAGAACCCGTCCGACCAGCCATGATAATCCCCACCATAATCGCCGCCATAATTCTGGTCATACCCAAACTAACCATACTTGCCACATAAATTCCCGCGCCAAATGTCTTAAGTTGTAACGCCCCCACAAAGGCCAAAATAAGCCCCACCAAAAAGCTAACTAACGCAACAATTCCCACAGCTTTGTAACTACAATCTGCAAAAATAAACCAAAAATCTTTTTTCCGATAAACCGCTTTTCCTTGCAAAAATTTTCCTAAAGCCAAGGTGTTTTTTTTGATAAAGTCCCAAACATTTTGAACACTCTGAAAAATAACCATACTCATATTGCCAATTTCTTCTAAAAAATCAGCAGAAGATGAGGTGTCAACAGGGGGCTTATTTGCTGCATCAACTGTTAAAGAAAGTAAATCTTGTAAATTATCAGGTAAACGACTAAGATTTGCCTCAAAGCCATTCTCGACCAGTTTTTTGTTCCAAAAATAAATCGCTGCCGCCGTTAAAGATGAAAAATTAGCTTCTTTTGTTTGCAAATAAACTGTACGAATTCCTCTTTTCTTCCAAATAGCTAAAGTTTCTATGTCCGTAAATTCATCTTCTGAAACATGAGAAACACCATTGCTATTTGTAGTGCTAAATAACAAAACGGCTTCATTGTTGATTGTTGTTAGTTGTACTGCCATTTTTTTTATTTTCTCCGTTTTTTATCCTTTAGCTGATTTACAAACCTCCACCGCGGCTAAGTTTGCGGTTTCGTGAGCACTTTGCTGGTTAAGTCCTTTCAAAATAGACGCAATAAAAGCTCCTGCAAAAGCATTTCCTGCGCCAAACGCAAAAGACTGATGTATTCTACTATTTTTAAGAACAGTCAGCCCATCTTCTCCCCAAATTTTGCTTTCTTTTGCCGCATCAGTCAAAATCAAATATTTAAGTTGGTATCTATCTTTCAAGCGCAAACACAAATCATCATTGTAGCCACGCATATTAAAAAGACTTTTCAAATATTTCAATTCATCAATATTAAGTTTGAGAATATCTGCGCGTTTAAGCAAATCACTAATAATTTCTTTATTAACAAGATTCTGCCGAAGGTTAATATCAAAAAAACGATAAGCGTTCTTCGGTGCCATATCAATTAAGTCCAATATCGTAGCCTTCGAATAAGCTTTACGCAAAGCCAATGTTCCAAAGTAAATCGCATCGGCTTTTAAAACACATTCCTCAGCAGATTGCGTTGCAGGAATATAGTCCCAAGCAACATTTTCCAAAATATGCGCAATGTTTCCACCACTTGGGCTTTTAATAATTAAGACACGACCAGTCGGATAGGGCGTAACCGCCAACACAGGGTTAACCCCAAATTTATTTAATTCACTAACAACTTCTCTGCCCAAATCATCAGCCCCGATTGCACTAATCAAATGCCCGTCTGCACCATATTTAACAGCATAATGCAAAAAATCAGCTGGCGCACCCCCAAGTTTGCGACTATCAGGCATAATGTCAAAAACAACTTCGCCTAAACCAATAACTTGTGGCTTTATATTTGTTGCAGTCATAGTTCCCCTGACACAAAAGAAGTTAATAAATTATTAACGTACTATATCCCTTTTTTTTAAAGAGTCAACGTGTTTGATACTTTTTTAAGCGCAAATTAAAACTATCGTTTAAAAAATTTGCAAGTAATGGGGAAATTTTTTAACTGGTATCTTTTTATAAAATAAATTTACATGTTAAAACAATGTTATGCAAGGCTAAATACAAAAAAACACCCCTTAAAAAGGAGTGTTTTGATTTAATCGCAGTAGATAGACATACAGATTTGCATGATTAAATAAACAAGAACAATGCTAATCAAAACAGCAATCAGTCCTCCAGAAATAATCCCTTGTTCCAAAACAAAAAACTGGGGAAACGTTTCTTTCATGATAAAAAAGAAGTGTATTAGCCACAAAAGAGTAGGCACTAAAAGCAAAAGACCATTTTTTCTTCTACTTATCATCATAAAACACATTGGGATAAAGCATGGCACAAACCCCAAGAACGTATAAGCCAAAGTTAATGACATTGGGCAAGACGAATACGAAGAAGATTTCTGCTCTAAAATAGTCATGTAATATTCTGTCGCATTGTCCACAGCATACCAACCAAAAGTATAACACAATGTAATTGGAATTAAAAACAAAACTAAACACACCCAACTACACGCAAACAGAGCCGTAGCCCAATAAACATCATTACCATGCTTTTGATGAATTGTATGGTAATAAACATCATTATGGCTAAATATTAGCCACCAAATGTATAGTTTGTTCTTAAAACCAGATACATCAGATTGTCTGGCAATGTTGCGGATTTTTTCTTTCTTTTGTGTTGCTTTAAGCTCGTGTTCCACTTCTTCACGAATATCACCATTTTGATATTCTGACATCACGGTTTTAACTCGTTCTTGTAAACGTTGTTTAATAATATCCTCTATGGTTTCCATAATTTATAATTTTAGAGTTCAGAATAATGATTGTTTAGACAAAATATAACATAACTTTTTTATTTTGCAATAAAAAAATGAGCTACATTTCTGTAGCTCACTTGATAAAAAAAGATACTTACTTGGGCGGTTATTCATATGCAGGGCCATCATCAACTATACAGCTACCGACAAAGCCAACGATAGCATTATAAATAATGAAAAGCACCACACCAATCACTATCCCGAAAAACGCTCCGCTAAAAGCAGCCCACCATAAGGAAAACATCGTCGGGAATGTATTCGCCATAAAGACGAAAAAACAGATAAGCCAGACAAAGCTACCCAAGGGAAATATCCAAGCAAACTTCTCATCTTCTCCCCAATCAAATTTGAATGCGAGGGAAAAGATAACGGGAGCATACCCCATAAAAGCGTAGGCAAAGATGAGCGACCACGGGCAAGGATTAGCAGAAGAGGGCGTTCCTAACATCGATACATAATATTCTTTTGTATCGCTTAAGAGAGACCATCCAAAAATGTAGCATCCTGCAAGGCCTGCCAAGAGGAACAGATAGATTACCGCATACACACAGATAACATCAAGACCAAGCTTGAGTTCTACTCCCTTTCTTTCTTTTTTTTCCATAATACTTTTAATTAGTAGATGAATAATAATTGTTAGCTAAGTAATTCATAACATGCTTGTTTATTTTTGTCAAGAAAAAACGACAAGAAAAAACGAACCCCCAGAAGGTAGCTCGCTTGTTCAAAAGATACTCACGTTAAGTAAATAGGTCATTTGCATTATCACCAGTTTCCCAGACTGTCATAACCAATGATGAAATCGAAACCAATTTCAATGATAATACTGAAAATAAAGAAAAGTACACCGCCAATGACTATTCCCCAAAACACTCCGAAAAAGGCTGCGCCCCATAAGGAAAACATCATCGGAAATGTCTTCGTCATTAAAAAGAAGAAATAAATAAGCCAAATGAAGCTAGCCCAAAAACATCCCAAGCGAAATATCTCCTCATCACGCAAAAGTAAAATGTATAAGAAGGAGAAAACGACTGGAGCAACCCCCATGAATGCGTAGCTAAAGATGAGCGACCACGGACGAGGATCAGCGGAAGCTGGGTTTCCCAACATTGACACGTAATAGTCTTTTGTGTCGTTTAGGAGTGTCCACCCATAAATGTAACACCCAACCATGCAGACCAAATAGAGCAGAAGCTCCAAGCAGAAGAAGATGTTGTCTTTACGACTGATTTCTTTTTTTTCCATAATAGTTTTAATTAGATGAATAATAATTGTTAGTTAGATAAAATGTAATACAATGTTTTCATTTTGTCAATAAAAAAGCCTAAAAACATTCCCTCCCAGAAGGTAAAAAAAAGAGCCACCCAAAAGTAGCCCGTTTTTATTAACGTCATTGCGAGACAACTTTTTGTCGTGGCAATCCATAATACCTTTCTCAGCCCAACAGGTCAAACTCATGCCCGTACCACTATACAAAGCCACCCGAGGATAGACCGCTCGTTAGAAAGGATACTTACATACTGCCACAGCTCTAAGTCATGCCCGTGGCGCTACCACCAATCCAGCTCAATATAAAAGCCAAAGACGACCTATTACCTCTTTAATATCTCAATCAACCACTCATAAAATGGATTAGCAAACTCATCATAAAGCTCTTTTGCTTTAGCCAAATCCACCTCTTTGCGGTTAATCACAGCTTCTGTTAAGATAGAACAAGTGTCTTCTTTTATATCAGCCACACCACCAGAAACATAATATTCCTCAATAGCATGGTTGCTCTCATCTAAAATCTGCACCAACCCCATATCGACCACCATCAATGTTGGCGCGCGATCTTTAACCACCGTCAAAGTTTTGCCAACAGTAGGTAATACCACACGATATACCTTCTTATCAAGCATAAGCTTTTCAGGAATATAGATTTTAAGTGCAATATCCAAAGCCATGTTTAAGCAACCTCTTTATGTGCATTATATCTTTCAATAACCTCATCAATCGTACCAGCCATATAGAAGTCTTGCTCTGGAATATCATCATAAAGCCCTTCAAGAATACCCTTAAAACCTTTAATTGTATCTTCCAGTTGAACAAAACGTCCTTTTTTACCCGTAAAGACTTCAGCAACAAAGAATGGTTGTGAGAGAAATCTTTGGATTTTACGCGCACGAGAAACCACCATTCTATCATCTTCAGAAAGCTCGTCCATACCCAAAATTGCAATAATATCTTGAAGTGAACTATATTTCTGTAAAATCTCCTGAACACCACGAGCAACACGATAGTGTTCTTCACCCACCACATCAGGGGTTAAAATTCGGCTAGTAGAATCAAGTGGGTCAACCGCAGGATAAATACCAAGCTCAGAAATCTTACGCGAAAGCACTGTTGTTGCGTCTAAGTGCGCAAAGGTTGTCGCAGGCGCAGGGTCAGTCAAGTCATCAGCAGGCACATAAACCGCTTGCACCGAGGTAATAGATCCATTTTTCGTAGAGGTAATACGCTCTTGCATCGCACCCATATCTGTTCCCAAAGTTGGTTGATACCCCACAGCAGAAGGAATACGTCCTAACAACGCAGAAACTTCAGAACCAGCCTGAGTGAAACGGAAAATGTTATCAACAAAGAACAAAACATCTTGGTTTTCCACATCACGGAAATATTCAGCCTCGGTCAAGCCTGTCAAAGCTACACGAGCGCGCGCCCCAGGAGGTTCATTCATCTGTCCATAAACCAACACTGTCTTAGATTTATCACCATGAAGGTCAATAACACCCGATTCAATCATCTCGTGATAAAGGTCATTACCTTCACGTGTACGCTCACCAACACCAGCAAATACCGAATATCCACCATGTCCTTTAGCAATGTTGTTGATAAGTTCCATAATCAACACAGTTTTACCAACACCAGCACCACCAAATAAACCAATTTTACCACCTTTAGAATATGGCTCTAATAAGTCAATAACCTTAATACCAGTAACAAAAATCTCAGGGTCAGTCGCTTGGTCAATAAACTCAGGAGCTTCGCGGTGAATTGGGAAATATTCTTTCGCTTCAATTTTGCCTCGTCCATCAACTTCATTACCCACCACGTTGATAATACGTCCTAACAAAGCAGGACCAACAGGAACAGTAATAGGCTTTTCAGTGTTATAAACTTTAACGCCACGGCTCAAGCCATCTGTTGTGTCCATAGCAATCGTGCGGACAATATTTTCGCCCAAGTGTTGTTCAACCTCTAAAACCAAACGTCTTCCATTATTGTCGCATTCCAAGGCACTCAAAATATTAGGAAGTGCTTTAATAGATTCAAACTTAACGTCAACGACCGCGCCCATAACCTGATGAATTTCACCAAGTTTGCCAGTTCCCTCAAGTTGATCGATATGCTCATGCAGTTCTTTTAAGCGAAGATCATTCTCTTTTGCCAAGTCTCTTTCTTCCGCTTTTTCTTCTGCAATCTTTTTCTTTACCGCCATAGTTTTTTACACTCCTATATTTATTTTACATTGCTTCTGCACCAGCCACAATTTCTACTAATTCAGTAGTAATTGCTGATTGGCGTAAGCTATTATATTTAGTGGTTAATGAGCTAATCATATCCCGTGCATTACGATTTGCATTGTCCATAGATGTCATTCTAGCAACGTGTTCTGATGCTTGAGAGTTAATCAAAATTTCAAACATAGCCGTCCGCATATAAAGATGAGATAGTTGTTCCAATGTCTTCATTGCATCAGGGAAATACCCATAATATGCATCTCCAACCATATTAAGCCCCTTATCCTCATCATGAAGCTCAATGTCATAAGGTATTACCTGCTTAGAAAGATAAGTCTTGCTCAAACCAGATAAGAAATCGCTATAAACAATCTCGCAAATATCTGCGTTATATTGTTTTTTCTTATCCCAAACAGCTCTAAGGAAATAAAGAGCTTCGGCATATGTCAGATGCTTTTTGATAACATTTGGGTAAATACCTTCAATATCATCAATACCATAACGCTTCAAACCGTCCGCTGCCTTTTTCCCATAGCAAAAAATAATAACCTTTTTGCCGTCTTTTCTAAGCTCATCAATTCTGCGTTTAGCTTCCTTGGCAATCATAGAGTTATAACTACCACAAAGCCCTCTATCTGAAGCCAAAACAAACAAAACATAAGTTTTAGGATCTTTCGGTTGAACAAGCATCTTAGGCAATAAAATTTTAATGCCTTTTTCCTGTTCCTGCATTTTAAATTCAAGCAAAATCTTTTTGATGTTGTCAATCATCATCTTCTGAAAGAGTTCACTTCTTTCCAACGTTAATTGCGCCCGACGAAATTTCGAAGCAGACACCATCTTCATCGCAGAAGTGATTTTGCTTGTTGATTTAATGCTTTCAATGCGTGTCCGAAGTTCTTTTAAACTTGCCATTTATAGAGTTCCTTATGCTGACTTCTGTTCAAGCTCTTCTTTTTCACGTTTGCGATCATTCTTAAAGTCATCGGTAACACGTTTCATAAATTCACGCATTTCCGTTCCGAGTTCTTCAGAGATAATCTTTTTCTCACGAATTTCTTTAAGCAAATTGTATTTTTCACGCTTAAATGCTGCCAAAAGATATGCTTCATATCCTTTTACTTCGTCAATCTCAAGCTCATCTAAAAAGCCATTAGATCCAGCAAACAAGATAACAACTTCATCTTCAAGAGGCAAGGGGTGATAAACAGGTTGCTTTAACATCTCTGTTAATTTAGCACCACGATTTAAGAGCTTTTTAGTAGACGCATCTAAATCAGATGAAAACTGAGAAAAGGCAGCCATCTCACGATATTGCGCCAAGTCAAGTTTCATCGTCCCTGAAACCTGCTTCATCGCCTTAACTTGTGCAGCCGACCCCACACGACTTACTGAAATTCCAACGTTAACTGCTGGACGAATACCTTGATAGAACAAAGAAGTCTCTAAAAAGATTTGCCCGTCAGTAATAGAAATAACGTTCGTTGGAATATAGGCAGACACATCACCCGCCTGAGTTTCAATAACAGGCATTGCTGTTAAAGAACCAGAGCCACGAGCTTCGTTTAATTTTGCCGCGCGTTCCAAAAGTCTTGAATGCAAATAGAACACATCACCAGGATAAGCTTCACGCCCAGGTGGACGACGTAACAACAAAGACATCTGACGATATGCCGTAGCTTGTTTTGATAAATCATCGTAAAAGATTACCGCGTGCATACCACGATTGCGGAAATATTCTCCCATCGCACATCCAGCGTATGGCGCGATATATTGCAATGGCGCAGCATCAGAAGCCGTTGCCGCCACAACAATAGTATAATCCATTGCCCCATAATCACGCAATGTTTTAACAACTTGCGCCACAGTAGAACGTTTCTGCCCAATAGCCACATAAATACAAAACAACTTGTCTTTATCACTTTTTGCCAAATCATTAGTGGCTTTTTGGTTAATAATTGTATCCACCAAAATAGAGGTTTTACCAGTTTGTCTATCGCCAATAACCAACTCACGTTGTCCTCGTCCAATAGGAATAAGCGAGTCGATAACCTTTAAACCAGTTTGTACAGGTTCATGCACACTTTGACGATCAATAATTCCAGGAGCTTTAGTTTCCACATTAGAAAATTCAGTTGCCTTGATTTCTCCAAGTCCGTCAATCGGACGTCCCAAAGCGTCAACCACACGTCCTAAAAGCTCTTTCCCAACAGGAACACTCACAATCTTGTTCATACGTCTAACAGTATCCCCTTCTTTAATGTCTGCGTCTGTACCAAAAATAACTACGCCAACACTATCTTCCCCAAGGTTAAGAGCCATACCTTTAACGCCAGACGAAAACTCAACCATTTCATTGTATTCAATGCCAGTCAAACCATAAACAGTGGCAATGCCATCGCCAACCGAAAGCACACGCCCCACTTCTTCTAAATCTGCGCCAAAATTATGTTTTTCGATTTTTTCTTTCAAAATTGCGGAAATTTCTTCTGCTTTAACCGTCATTTTTTCAAGCCTTTCATCGTATTAAAATTGATAAAACTCATTTTCTCATCACTCCACTTAACCAACACCCCATAACCGCTTTTTACTCTACCAACCAACATCTCTCAATCACTTTTTACTTTATCTTCCCAATGCCTCTCAACCGTTTTTTACCTACCTCATCAATGTTCCCATAACCGCTTTTTACTCTATCTCACCAAAACCTCTCAACCACTTTTTACTCTACCAACCAACATCTCTCAACCGCTTTTACGCTACCTCACCAAAAACTCTCAATCGCTTTTCTTTCTCGCTAACTCATACAAATTGAACCACCCTTATTAGTTTTTAGCAAAACATAAAAAAATCCACCTTAATTCTCTTTTATTAACAATTTTTCTAGTTTTTCCAGTTTGTTTTGAATTGTATCGTCAATTAAATAAGACTGAAAACGAACAGACAAACCACCCAAAACTGCTGGATTAACTTGATAATTGATAAATATAGGTGATTGCAGCTTCTTTTCTAAAACTTTCTGAAGTTTTTTACTTTGTGTTTCTGAAAGAGGTACTGCCGATTCTGCAAAAACTTCAATAATTCCCTTATCCTGATAGTAAAGATGAATAAACTCATCTAAAATAAGTGGTATAAGCTTCAAACGATTGTTATAAACAGTGATTTTAAGCATTTCTTCTGTAATGGCTGAAAGCTTGGTTTTTGAAGCTAATTGGGAGATAATCTCAATTTTTTCATGCTCGCTCTCAATAGGAGACGCCATGGAATTCCACAATGTTAACACATCGCCGATTCCTTCACGCAAAGCTCTAGCTTCTTCAAAAACAGCATCTTCTGCTTTATGGTCTTTAGCCGCCTCAAACCAAGCTTTAGCATAAGCGACCGCGGTTTTGTAATTTGAAACTTTCTGCACTTTAGTTTCCTATGTTTTTTATGTTGTTTGCAAAAAAATGTAATAATTCTTTTTAATCGAATATCAACAAAATACTTATTTTAAATTAAAATTTCCATAACAAAAACATTTTTTTCACAAAGAAATAAAAAAATACCTCTTTCTAAAAGAGAGAGGTATTAAATTAAAGTGTCTAGATTTTCATAAAAAAACCGATACAAACAAGTAGCCAAGTAGGGAGTTTGTGGCTAAGCTCTGGTCGGCAAATCTCGCCTGAGGGGCTAAATAATGTCTTATCAGTAACAAAAAAGCCATTGTTTAAAACCACCACATAAAATGAGTTTGTCTGTAACAAGCACTGCCGTTCTGCCGAAAAGACACCAGCAAGGTTTTTATTGCCTTTAGATGTCATGCAAAGACGATACATACCATTTTTATAAACCCGCGCATACATAAGATGAGATGCTACACACGTCCCTTTGTCATCATAAAGACAAAGAACACCATCGTCCATCTGTTGAAACCACCCATTAGAGTAGAGTTGCACATGTTTATCAAAATGGGTGCAAGGCATTCCTCTTGCGGAATAAACAACTTTGTCGCCAGCCCGATTCTGTATCATGAATTTTCCGTCCTTTGCTTCGTAAATTTTATCAAAACAAGGAAGAAAGAAATCATTAAACGAGTTGTGCATCATAAAGACAACCCCATTAGAAACCTTAACAGCTTTCCAACCATTTCTCAAACGCTTACAGCTACGAATAAAATTGCCATACATGGATTTGAAATCGCTTGGCAAATCACGATACAATAATAATTGAAAGATATTCATAAATATTTTGTTTTAGATAATAATTTCTTTTCATGAAAAAATGTAATCATCAAACCCCAAAAAGTCAAACCTTAAAAAGACTTGTTCACCAATAAATAATTATTTATGCGATAAAAAGATTGTCTTGTTTTTACATAAACGAATAAGGGTTAATATCCACGTCAATACGAACATTACTTTTAACTTTGACCATAGAAAGCCATTTTTTTAAGACTTCTTGAATGTTGATGTTTTTAGCGGTTTTTAACAAGAGCCGATAACGATACCTCCCTCTTAGCAAATTCATAGGGGCAGGGGCTGGCCCTAGTGTTTCAATAAGCTCAGTGTTTGGAGCGCATTTTCCTAAATAATATGCCACAGCTTCCGCAGCTTGTTGATTGGCAGAAGAGATAATTAACGCCGCAAGCTTCCCATATGGAGGCATTTTTAAGAGAAGACGAGAATTTTTCTCAATCTCAATAAAATCTTCACGATTATGTTCAATCACCGCTTTTAAAACCAGATTATCAGGATAAAGCGTTTGCAAATAGACCACACCTTTTTTCTCACCACGTCCAGCACGTCCAGAAACCTGCGCTAATAGTTGAAATGTCTGTTCACTTGCGCGTAAATCCGTTCCCATTAAACCCAAATCCGCATCAATCACTCCAACAAGGGTCAAATCAGGAAAGTTATGTCCTTTAGCCAAAATCTGTGTGCCAATAAGAATATCCACTTCTTTACGCACTGTTTGCTGAATAACCTCGGAAATAGATTTATAATTTGTGGTAATATCAGAAGAGAGAATAGCCGTTCGTGCTGTCGGAAAACGCTTTGCCACTTCTTCGGCAATTCGCTCCACCCCAGGGCCACAAGCTGTTAATCCGTCTTCAGAAGAACACTCAGGACAACGTTTCGGGGTAAACATCTTAAATCCGCAATGATGACAAATAAGCTCAGCCGTAATACGATGCTCGGCAAGCCATGCAGTGCAATGCGGACATTGCATCCGATGCCCACAATCTCGACAAATAAGAAGCGGTGCGTATCCACGTCGGTTTAAAAACAACATAGATTGTTCCCCTCGTTCCAGATTGTGTTGTAGCTCATCAACCAATGTTGGAGCAATAAACGAAACACCCCATTCGCCTTTTTGAGGTTTGTCTTTTTTTAGATCAATGAGTTTAATCTCTGGTAAAACCGCCTTAGCATATCTTTTGGTCAGTTTAACACAGTCATATTTTGTTTCTTCCACATTAACAATAGTCTCCAAATCAGGTGTTGCTGTGGAAAGAATAACAGGGATTTTTTCCAAATGCGCCCTTAGCACCGCCATATCTCGCCCTTGATAAGTAACCAAACTTTCCTGTTTGAAAGAATGATCATGGCTTTCATCAACCACAATAATTCCCAAATCAGCATAAGGCAAAAACAAGGCAGACCTTGCCCCCACAATCACTTTTGCTTGGTTTCGCGCCACTGCTTTCCATGTCTTTGCTTTATCACGAACACCAACTTCCGAATGCCAAATAAACGGAACAACCCCAAAACGATTTTCAAAGCGTTTGAGCCATTGCGAGGTAAGCGAAATCTCTGGCACTAAAACCAAAACTTGTTTGTTTAAAGACAAAGCCTCTGCCACCGCTTCAAAATAAACCTCGGTTTTACCAGACCCCGTAACTCCGTCCAATAAAGTGGTAGAATAGCCATTGTTTACTTTACGCACCAAAATATCCGCAGCTCGTTGTTGCTCTTCGGTCAGATGAACTTGTTTGCAAAGGTCAACCTTTTGGAGTTCAGTTTCTTCATTGATAAGAATTTCTTTTTTATAAAGTAGCCCCACTTTAACCATAGTGGCAATAAGAGTACTGTTAATCCCAGTTGCTTCAATAAGAGTGTCTTTTTCCACTTCTTTGCACTCAGCTAAAAAATCACAGACTGTTTGCCGAGCTACAGACATTTTTATATTTTTAGGGCGGTTTTCTTGAAGCCCATAAAGGGTGATTTTTTGTTTAGGGAGCTGGTTTGTCTGTTGCCCTAACACCATTTTTAACACAAGCCCTAAAGACGCTAAGTTATATTCAGCCACCTTTTTGATAAACATCATCATGGGAAGAGAAAGTTTTGGCAAATCTATAACCGCCATAATAGGTTTGATTTTTTTTACGTCAATCTCAGCGGTTTTGCCAATTTTCCAAATAACCCCAGCAAGTTCTTCGCGTCCAAAAGAAACCATTACAATCTGCCCAATTTCTAATATTTCATCAGATTGGTAGTCAAACACATCATCAAAAGGCAAAGGCAAAAGAACGCCGTAAATAGCCATTGTTTTTTTATTCTCCAATAACTAACGTATCTCCATTAAGCCAAACTTTAACCCCGCTATTATTCAAATAAGCTAATAAATAATATAAAGGTGCAAAGGAAGACTGTTGTTCGTTGATTTCTTCGTTGTGCAAAATCTTAAAGATGGTGGCAAGTTTTGACGCATTTAACAAAGAGGCAGAACTTGGTGTAATCTTAAGAGAGTTTTCTGTTTGCTCAACAGATATTTTTCCCCCTTTAATAATAACGTCAGCCATCATCATCACCGCAGGCATAACAAGTTTATAAACTTGTGGCGTTTCCACCTTCATCTCCAAAGTAATTGGCATATTAGGGTTTCCTAATGTTGAAAGGTAGTCTGCCATAATCTCATAAAGTTCATCAAGATTTTTAAGTGTCGTGTTAGATAATCCAAAACAAAGTCTAAAAAATTTAAGACGCTTTCCTAATACATTAGCACTAAAATTTAAGATGTTAGTGATGTCTTTTTTATCTTCATCAGAGTTATCTTCTTCTCCCAAAAGTTCCACAGCGTTTGCAACCGCTCCAATATTTCCAATCAAGTCATGCGACAAACGAGTCATCAAAATTTCACTTAAAATTACATCTTTCATCTTAAAAATCCTACTAAAAAACAAAAGTTAAAAAGTATAATAGTTCGTGTTAGCAATCCTCGTATCTTCGTTAAACATTCTTGCTACGTCCAAATCTTTTAAAAGCGGATCAGCTAACTCCAAATATCCTGTCTTTGCTTTAAGATATGGTTTTTTACCACCTAATCCCCATTTAACCTCGGAAGCGTTGTCTGGTGGACCATACTTAAGGTCGATTCGTTTCCAAAAATTATAGATTTTTAGATTGTTGATATACACATTTTCTGAGGATTTGCTGTCAGAAAGCGGAACGCTACTTTTATAAAAAATTCGATGCGAAAGGTTTCCAGTAAAGCTCGATGTATAAAAAATATCAATACTTTCTTTTGTGGAATAACGATTATAAATTTCTCTTTCAATAAAATTATATCCGTTTTCAACGGCTACTCTGGTTGCGCAAGCGTTAAGTCGTTCAAACCCAACCACCCCATGAAGCCGACACATCTCTTCACCACGCCATTTTATAAAATTAGGAATTTCAAAGTTTTGCAAAACTCTTTTATAGCCCTGTGTGATAAGTATATTACCAATTTCCTCAGGTGTCATTCTAAGTTTAACCCCTGAAATATCGAAAAATGCCGCGTTTTTACGTTGGTTAAGCATTTTGCGTATATCTTCTTTTTTTTCCTCGTCTAAAAAATTATCTTCATCATTAAAAACTTTGTCTTTTCCTTTAGAGATAAGACTTTGTAGCCAGTTTTCTGTCTTTTCTTTTTTTACAGGTTCAGTTTTATTTTTATCCGTTTGAGCTTTTGAAGAAGTAGATTTCTTTTTAAGATTTTCGCTTAAAGAAGTTTTGGTATCTATTCCTAAATCAATCTCAGAATCATTATTTGCCGATTCGCCTTTTTTCTCAAACAATAACAAGTCCATTTCAGACTGTGCAAAACTAGGCACACTCCATAAGAGCGCTCCTAAAATCCATACACTACTAAAAAATAACTTGCTATTTTTATACATATTTCCATATCCTATCCATCACAGTATAACAAAGCTTTTTTAAAAATCATCTAATTTTTAGTATTTACAAACCGAAGATATGCAATTATAAACTAAAAGCATAAGCGAAAGGAACGAAAAATGGAATTAAAAGCAAATGTGATTGGGGCTGGTTTAGCAGGAGCAGAAGCCGCTTGGCAGTTAGCAAATCGTGGTGTTAAGGTTACTTTATATGATATGAAGCCAAACAAACATTCTCCAGCTCATAAAGAAAACACCTATGCAGAACTTGTCTGTTCCAATTCTCTTCGCTCAGATGATTATGTGAACAATGCCGTAGGACTTCTTCATCAAGAAATGCGCTTAGCAAAATCACTTATTATGGAAAGTGCAGACATAAATAAAGTTCCAGCAGGGGGAGCCTTAGCTGTGGATAGAAAAGGTTTTTCCGAGTATATCACAAATAAATTGCGCAAGCACCCCATGATAACGATAGTGGAAAAAGAAATTACTAAATTACCTAAAAAAGAAGAGGGTTTAAGCATCATCGCCACAGGTCCGCTAACCTCCGAGTCGTTAGCGCAAGATATTTCAGAGGTTATCGGCGGGGAAAAACTCTCGTTTTATGACGCAATCGCCCCCGTGGTTTATAAAGACAGTATAGATTTTTCAATCGCGTGGTATCAATCGCGTTATGACAAAGGAGATAAGTTTGATTATATCAACTGCCCCTTAAATAAAGAACAATATGAAGCTTTTGTAGACGCTCTCTTAACAGGTGAAAAAGCCGAATTTCATGATTTTGAAAAACCAGAATACTTTGATGGTTGTTTACCAATAGAGGTCATGGCTGAACGAGGTAGAGATACACTCATGTATGGCCCAATGAAACCCGTCGGTTTAACTAACCCGCATAGCGAGGAAAAACCCTATGCCGTCGTACAGTTAAGACAAGATAATAAAGAAGACACGTTGCGCAATCTGGTAGGTTTCCAAACCAAGTTAAAACACTTTGAGCAAGTGCGCATTTTCAAAACTATTCCAGCCCTAGAAAATGCTGTTTTTGCTCGTCTTGGCGGAATACATAAAAACACATTTATTAAATCTCCAATATTGTTAGATAATTACCTTCGGTTAAAATCCCACCCTCATATAATGTTTGCTGGTCAAATAACAGGTTGTGAGGGCTATGTTGAAAGTGCTTCAATCGGCTGGTTGGCAGGTATTTCTGCTTCATCATTGCTT
>CAZRHI010000021.1:0-15812 GCA_964599945.1 uncultured Acetobacter sp.
TGACCCATCCCCAGTCATGGTTTCCCCATAGAAAATTGACGAGGAATGGGAGATAAAAGAGAAGTGATGCCGCAAACAAGGTTCTCCAATTTTTGAAATCAGAAGAGAGATGAGGTGTGGAGAAATGTTTGTGTTGCGGTGTGTTCATGTTAATCCAAAGATTTATCAATGATATACGTTGGGCGGTTTTTAACTTCTACGAAAATGCTTGCGATGTATTCGCCAATGATTCCCATAAAGAGAATAGTTATGCCACTAAAAAAAGAAATGACAGACATCAATGATGCCCAACCGACAATGGTTGAACCGTTAAGGTATGCCATTAAAGTCCATATCATTAAAACAATACTCAAGCAAGAGATGAGAACGCCCGAAAGGGTGATGAGGTGGAGTGGCACGGCTGAAAAGCTTGAAATTCCTTTTAACGCAAATAAAATCATCTTTTTTAAGGGATATTTGGTTGTTCCTGCAGTGCGTTTCATGCGGTCATAATAGACGTTGGTTGATTTGAAGCCGATGAGCGGGACGATTGCTCTTAAAAAGAGGTTTTTTTCTTTGAACTCACTCATGGTATTAACGGCGCGTTTGCTCAACAAGCGAAAGTCCGCATGGTTTGAGACAAGCTCAACACCGAGGATTTTCATGATTTTATAGAACCACAGTGCGGTGTTGCGTTTGAAAACACTGTCCGTATCTCGCCGTTTGCGGACACCATAGACGATTTCATTGCCATTATAATATTCTTCTATCATGTTTTTGATGACGGTTGGGTCATCTTGGAGGTCGGCATCTATGGTGATGAAAATATCAGCAGAAGTGTTATATAGACCAGCGAGTAAGGCTTCTTGATGTCCGAAGTTTCTTGACAAAGCGATACCTTTGATGTGAGGATGTTGCTGGTGTGCGGCTTCGATGAGTTCCCATGTTTTGTCTTTAGAACCGTCGTTTACAAATACTAGTTTGCTTGTTTGGGCAATGAGATTATTCTTAATAAGGTCTGCAAAGATGTTATTTAAGGTGGTGATACTTTGGTTTAAGATTTCCTCTTCATTGTAACAGGGGATAATGATTGCTAGTTCTGCTGGTTTGTTCATAGTGGTACACCTTATGCGTTAAAGTTGTTTTTGTTGTTTTAGCATATAAAGCGTAAGTTTTTTATTAACAGCTTTCATTTTAGGGATAAAGTGTGCGGATTTTTTGGCGAAAATCGTCTAACCCTGCTTGGTTATAGACAACGAGGATAATATCTTTGTTTACATATATCGCGTTTTGATGAGGCCATGGACGGGCTTCTTCCATGAAAAAGTGGTAGACTTCAGGTGTGATGTCGGAAGGGAATATGGTGGTTTCATGGTCAATATAAGAAAATGGAGAGTAAAATTCCATTAGGTTTGCTCCTTGCCACATCGCAAGATATGGTAGGGAATATAAAAAGACATCATTAACTTGGAATGAACTACGATAGAAATTGGGGCGTAGGGATAAGTCGCCGATTTGATAATAACGGTATTTGTGTTTTGGGTTAAAAGCGGGGTGGTTTTCTACTCGCTCAATGACACGGGTTAAAATTTGAAATTCCGCATCGAATCCTTGTTTCCAGATTTTTAAGGCGCGGTAATCGTTTAAGGTGTTAAAGGGGAGCAGAATGCACATAAATATAATAGCTAAGGTTTGGCTGATGTTTGCCTTATATTTTAAGAGGAGGGCTAAGAAAAAAGCATATAAAAAAGCAAAACCGTAAAAGTCTATTCGCGAGACATATTCCGTGTGCGGAACAACCAAAAAGGTGGTTAGCGCAGTACTCCATATTGTTGCACATAGGAATAATATGGTCATGAAACGGTTTGCGGTGCCTTTGGCGGAGATGAATGCTCCGATGACGGCGCACGAGCTCATGAGAGCTAAAAGGCTTTTATATCCTCGTTCCATAAAAGGGGCGGTTACAAAAAATTGGTTGAAGGCAATTTGTATGGTGGAGAGGAACTTTGTCGGCAGGTCGGCTAACGGTGTTGTTTCTAAGTTATAGACATTGTCGGGGGTAATCAATTTCAAGGTCAGCTTAAACAAAATTGCGGCAATCAAGAGGGTTATGACGGTGTATTTATAGATGTGAAACAGGTTTTTTAGGGATTTTTCTTCAAAGATGTGAGCGATTGTTAAACGTGCGCTTAGGCAGACAAGGAAGGTGTTAATAATCGGGGGGTATCCGCCTAAGGTGAGGTAAAAACAAAAAACGGCAATGAGAGATAAAGTACGTTTATCGGGTGAAGTGTAAATTTTTTCAGAGACATATAAGCCTAATACGGCGACGAGAACCCAGAGGAGGCAACTGATGGTGATGAATGAAAAATACATCCAAGAGAGGGTATAGGGTTCGGTTGCAAAAAAGGTGATGAAAAGAGTGTAGTTTAATTTTGAAGAGGGGATTTTCCAATATTTTCCGAGAAGCCATAGTCCTAGGGTTAAAAAGCTAAAACCTAAGAAATTATTGAAGATAGGGAGAATTTGTCCGTTAGTGAGAAGCCAATAGGGAATAAACTGAGTGAAACGACCTTCAAACATGCCGGAAGTTAATAATAATTCTTCTTTTACAAAGGCGATGTCGTGGTTTCCCCACATAAAGGTTAGGCTATGGAACAGAAAAACAAAGTTTATTAGGCAAAAACTGACGCATATAGCTGTTTTTTCGGCTGAGGTGGGCAGTAATGACAGTTTTTCCAGTAGTTTTTTCATTGGGCTAGCCTTTGTTGAGAGTTAAACATATTTTTTAACATAGTTGTTCCTTCGGGGGTGAGGGCGATGATACCATAGTCTGAATCGAGGTGAATTGATTGTTTGGAAGGCCAAGATTCTATTTTATAACTTAAAAATTCTGAAGCTTTGGGAGAAATAGAACGTAAATCTATGGCGGTTTGATTTGAAGCAAATTCTTGTGGGGCATAAAAATTGTAATGTTCTGAAGCAAGCCAATAACGTGTGAAAGGGACTTGCAGAGTATAATATCCATATTTTTCAAGTGGAGATTTTGTGTAGTATTTGGAACGTAGAGAAATTTCTCCTGCTTGGGTTAAATGATAAAATTGATGTTGATTGTAATTTGGAGTGGATTGAATACGGCTGGTTAAACGCTCAAGGAGTAGGTTTTCTGCGGTGAAACCTAAGATTTGGGTTTTGGCAAAGGAAAATCCAGTGTTTAGGTTAAGAAATAGAAGGGTGGTGCTTAAGATAAAGATTAAATTATTTAGTTTGAGGTGGTTTTGATTTATGGTGTAAAATAAAGAAAAGAGCAGTAAGGTTGGGATAGAATAAAAATCTATACGAACCATAAAAACTGTTGGGTCAAATTGTGAGAAATAGTTTTGAGCAGTTTCATGTGAAAGCAGGGTTGGAAGTTTTAGTGATAGGTTTAGGACTATAAAAGCGGTAAAGCCTAGAGATAAACGTTTTTGTTGGTGGCAGGTTTTAAAAAATTTGATAATAAATAATAAAAAGATAAAAGCGGTGAGCAGTTTGAAGCTGAGGGAGAAAAAGGGTTGTGGTTGTATTAGGCTTTGGAGGTTTAAGAGAATTGTATCAGGGATTTTTTGTAAAATGCCTGAGATGGTTTCTGTTTCAGAATTATAAAGAGAAATCATTAAATTGTTTTGTTTTAGATATTTATATATGAAAGGGATAGGCAAAAAGGCTAAAACAAAGCTTATGGCAAAGGGAGTGAGATTTGTTATCAGTTTTTTTAATGACGTAGCGGTGGGGATTTTTTGTATGAGGTAAAGCAATGTGCCAACAGCATACATACTGGCAGAAGCGGGGTATCCTCCGATAGCGATAAATAAGAGTAAAGTGCTTAGGAAAATTTGTCTGGTGAGGTGTTGATTATTTGCTGTTTTGGCTGAGAGGAGGGATAAAACGATGATAAAAGGCCAGGTTAGCATGCTAAATGTAATAAAATGAAAATAGAGTATTTCTATAACAAAAGGGAGGGTGCTGATAGCGATTAGGCAAAGTTTTTCTGTTGGGCGTGTAATAGGAAATTCAAAAAAGCGTGTGCAGAGTATGATTAGAGAGAGTGTGTATATGGCGAATCCACAAAGAATGTTTAAAATGGGGAGGATTTTTCCACTTAAAAATAAATTTAAGAAAATATATTGGCTAAAGCGTCCTTCAATGAGGCCTGCAGATAACGACGAATCGACCAAAAGTGGAAGCCAGTCATGATTTCCCCAAGTGAAATGAAATATTAGCGGACTGAAGCATAATGACAATGCTGTTAGGGCTTCAAGCCAGCAGGATATTTCTGTGTTGCTTAGGTGTAAAAAACGCCTCATTGTGTACAAGTTTCTTTCAGATTGGTTACTTTCTTGACAATTTAGGCCCTAAAATCTAATATATAGTAAATTTTTGGAGGTTATTTATGAGATATTTTTTATTTGCGATTGGGTTATTGTGGGGCTTACCGTTATCCGCTTCAGAGTTGAAATTTGGTGAGAAGGCTGTTTTTTACGTTCAAGATGCGCGTACGAGAGATGAACTACTTCGTGGGTTGATGTTTGTTCGTGAAATGGATGAGGATAAGGGAATGCTGTTTGATTTTCGTTCGTATCAGGATAGAGATTTTGGGATGTGGATGAAAAACACATATATTTCTTTGGATATGGTGTTTTTGGATTGTGATTTTAAGGTGGTGGATTTTTTTGAGAACGCTAAGCCAATGTCTTTGGAAAGTATTAAAAGCAAGGCAAAGTTTTGTTATGTTTTGGAGGTGAATGGCGGTGTTGTGGCTAAACAAAATATCCAAATTGGAGATAAAGCAACATATGTTGCTACTAAATAAGTTTAGGTTGAAGTAAGGTTGTTTTATGCATATATTTTGCTTTGTTTATTAAAACAGGAGGAAATATATGAAAAAGTTTTTGTTTTTTTTAATGGCGGCGACTATGTTTGCGGGTGCTGTGCATGCGAAACATAATTGCGGATGTGAGGGGTGTGATTGTAAAGTTGAACACAAACTTCAACAGAAGCAAAAAAATAAAGGTGGTTTTTTAGAAAAAGAAATAACCCCGATTAGTGTGGCGAGGGCATCTACTCTTGAAGATGGAACAAAGGTTATGCTGATTGGGCGTATTGTTAGCCAAATTGGTGGGCATGAATATAACTTTACTGATGGAACTGATCATATGGTTGTTGAAATTGGTCGGAAAACATGGAAAGGTGTGGTTGTTTCACCAAATGATAAAGTTATCTTAAAAGGTAAAATTGAAAAAGATGACGATAGAACAGTATTAGATGTTAAATCTGTTAAGATGGTGAACTAAGGTTTTTATAAAAATACAGGCTCTTCTTTAGGGGAGAGCCTGTATTTTATTTTAGTCTTTATGGCGAAAAGTAATACGCCCTTTGGTGAGGTCATAGGGGGTCATTTCAATATCAACTTTATCTCCAACCATAACGCGAATGCGGAATTTGCGCATTTTGCCTGCGGTGTGGGCTAGTATCTCAACGCCGTTTTCAAGCTTTACCCTAAACATAGCGTTTGGGAGCTTTTCTATTACATCACCAGTAAATTCTAAAAGTTCTTCTTTACTCATTTAATGTTCCTTATCAATTCTTTTTTCTGCTATATATACCGCAAAATCTTATTTTACAAGCATTTTTTGCGCTTTTTGTCGGGGAAAGGCAATTTGGAAACTTGTACCAATGTTTTTTTTGCTGTTGACTGTGATTTTTCCGTTAAATTTTAAGATTAAATCTTTTACGATAGCAAGACCTAAGCCTGTTCCTTTTTTATTCACATCGGTAGATGTTGAATAAAAGGGTTCAAATATGTGTTTGAGTGCTATTTCTGAAATTCCGCACCCTGTGTCTTTGATTTCGATTAAAATGTTTTCTTTGTTGGTATTGGTTTTAATCTCTAGTGTTCCACCGTCTGGCATGGCGTTGATAGCGTTTTGGACCAGATTTAAGATAATCATTTTAAAGTCTGTTTCATTGCCAATAAGTTGCTCGTTTGTGTTTGAAAATGATTTAATTAGCTCGATGCCATGGCTTTTTATATCATAATCTAAAAGCGAAAGTGTGTCGTTGATATTGGTTGTGATATTAAAAAGAGAGGTTGATATATCGTTGTTTCTGGCAAGTTTTAATAAACGTTCTGGAATTTTGATACATTCTTTGATTTGAGCGGATATCATTTCAAGATATTTTTGCTCGTTGGCAAAAGGTGAATTGTTGGTGTTATATTTTTGGAGTATGCCTTCCAAAATTAGGTTAATCGCACCAAGGTTGTTTTTCATTTCATGAGCAAGAGATGTTGCAAGAAAGCCTAAAGATGAGATTTTTTGTTGATGTGAATATGTTATATTTTCACTTAAATTGCGGAAGGATTCCACAATGCCAGAAGTGTTGTTAATGTTAATTCGGGCAGAGTTTATTGAAAGTGGGTGATCATTGATGCTGTGAATAAGTTTGATGTTATGTTTGTTGTTTTTTTTGAGTTCTTGCAAGGGACAGATGTATAGATTTGAGCTGCATGGACAGGTGTATTCTTTGTTGTATGCATTATAACATTTAGAGGCCTTGCTGAAATATTTTTGGCGAATGTGATTGCTGTATGCTTTGTTGTATAAGACAATATTGTAATTTTCATCTATAACTCGGATTGCATCTGGTAGAGCGTCAATTAAATTTTGAAGAAAAATCTCTTTTTCTTTGATTTCGTTAATGTTGTTTTCGATATTGTCTAACATGAAATTGACTGTATGGGTTAGGGTGTCAAATTCGTCTGTGAAGTTGCTACGTTGTGCTTTTAAGCGTTTGGTAAAGTTGCCATTTGCAACATTGACAGAAAGCTCGGTTAGTCGGTTAATTGGGGTTAATACCCAGCGACGCAATAAAAACCAAAGAATGATTAACGACAATAGGGTTAGCGATGCGCCTAAGCTAATGATTTTTAGGGTTTCTGATAACGTGGCATAATTTTCGTTATAGTTTAGGTTTAGTTCTTCATTTAGCTTTCGTTCGTAACTTAGTTCTTTTTGCTTTTGGCTCAAACTTTGCGTAATGTTGTGTTCGGGGTTTAAGGTGTCTATTTGTTTGCGCAAGGTTATGTTTTCATTTAATAATTCGATAACATATTGGTTTCTTGCGATGATACTGCTATGTTCGGAACGGATTTTTTTTCCGATTGTGCCGTCAAAGATAATAACAAATATTCCTGCGCTTAATAGGAAAAAGGCTAAGATTGCGAAAAAGAACTTTTTATTTAAGCTAAAAAACATTTATTCTTGTCCTAAAAATTCTGCGAGAGTTGATGCTTTGAGATAGGGGTTGAAAAATTTTTCTTCTGCTAATGTTGTGGGGGCTAGCTCTCCTTTTTCACGGAGTAACATTTTGTTTATGTATGGTTGAAAGACGGGGGAGTTTGTCGCGCCGTGTGGGAGGCAGGCTCTAGTATATTCATGCCCTGGGAAAATTAAGGTTGTATCTGGAAGAGATTTGATTTTTTGTAGGCTTTCAAACATTTCGGCTGGTGTTCCTTCAAATAAACCGCCAATACAGCCATTAAACAAAACATCGCCTGTAAAAAGTAGATTTTCCTTAGGGAAATAGTAGAGAAGATGTCCGTTTGTATGACCAGACGCGTTAATGGGGGTTATTTCAAAATTGCCCAAATTGAGAGGTGTGTTGGGTTTGGCTGGAATATCAGCTGAAGGGACTTTGTCAAACTCTTGAAAAGGAGCGATAATTTTGAGGTTGTATTTTTGCTTTAAGATGTCATTTCCGCCAACATGGTCAAAATGGTGATGTGTGGTTAAGATATATGTTGGGGTGATGTTTAGCTTTTCTAGTTTTTGGATAATTGGGTTTGGTTCGGCAGCATCAATAATAATGGTGTCGTTAGTTGTTTTATCGGTGAGTAGATAGGCATAGTTTGCCATATTTTTTTCATTGCAAAAAACAGGGGTTATTTCAATCTTTGTCATAGGTTAATCCTTTTTGTAAGTGTCCTAAATCTAGGGCAAGCAGGTCATAAAAAGCGGTTGTGTAGTCCAAAATTCCGACGTAGTTTTTTAGGTTTGATGATGAGGAAAGTGAATATGCAATACTTTCACCAATACCATATCCTCGTCGTTTGATTAAGTTATCTCGAGCAATCCATACATTTTCGTAGTCTATGTTTGAGTTAAAAGTTAAGGCGTAGCTACGCATGCTTTCAATTAGGCTATCAAAAATTTTGAAACGATAGCCTTCTTCTTTGTTTTCTAGAGGTTCAAGCCCTTCATTTGTGTACCAAACTTTTTCTTTATATAGTGAATTGGCAACGTTTGCAACTCTTGAGCTTCCCCAATTACTTTCCATGGCGGCAACAGCAACGAAAATTGAGGGTGGAATGGCATTGATGCGCAGTTTGAGTTTTTCTAGTTGTAGGATAATTCTTTCGTCGCCTTTTAAGCGGGTGAAGAAGTCATATTTTGTGGCAAGTTCTTCTAATTTTTTAGTTTCTGCTTCAGTTAGTTTTTTGTTTTTAAGATAATTTTCTTCTATACGAAGGAGGGTATTTCTTTCATTTAATAGTTCTTCGTTAATTTTTAAAGCGAGTGGTGTTAAAATTCGGATAAATAGCTCATTGCGATATTTTGGGGATTTGATTTCTCTAAAATCTGTGGGGAGGGTTTGCAAGAAGATAGCTGGATATGCTTTATCTTTAAGCGCAAGAAAACGTTTGTAGCCATATTTTGAAAACAGGGATTCTGTTTCGGCAACGGTCATGTTTTTGACATATAAAATACCCCCAGAAGTGCGAATATTTATGTCTGCTTTAGCGTTGAGGGAAAAGAGGAATAAAAAGATAAAACAGAGTGTGAAATATTTTTTTATCATACTAGAACGGCCTCGTGAACTTCTGGAAGATAACAGATGAGATTCTTTTCTACACGGTTTTTTAGGGTTTTTTCTGCATAAGGGCAACCATTACATTTTCCGAGGAAATGTACTTTGACGATGCCGTTTTCAAAACTTTCTAGTTTTATATCTCCACCGTCTTTTTGTAAAAATGGGGCGATGATTGTTTTTAGGATAATGTTTATTTTCTCAAGAGTGTGCGTTTCTGGGGCGTGTTGGGGGGAGGGAGCGGTTTCTAAATAATCATCAATCTCTGCGAGGGCTAAGGTGGTTAAGTCTTCTAGCGAATTTGGGGCTTGGCTTTTAATGTATAAAAAATCTGTGGTTAATAAAAGTGTGTGTGCTAGGTTGGTTTGCGCAATATTATCTAGTAGTTGGGAAGCCGATGAGGTGTTTGGGCTATGATAAAATGTTCCTCGAATGGGTAAAGGGGTTGGAAAAAATAGTATTGTTTCTTCTGAGGATAAATTTTTTTCTTCTATAACCATATGTGTTTGCCTTCTTTTTTATTTTAGTGCAGAGATGATATGATAAATTTGATTTTGGGCTTGTGAAAGATAAAAAGCTAAGTAGAGCAGATGATTTGCTGTATAACTTTCTTCTGGCATTCCGTTTTGTATGCTCAGAGGGGAAAGGGAAATGGCGGTTTTTAAGTGTTTGAGTGCGCTCATAAGGTATTCATATTGTTCGTTTTCTACAATTAAATTTTGGTGTTCTTTGGCAAGAGCGGAGAGAACATAGTAAATTGTATAGATGTTGCCTTGGGCGTAATAAAATATATCATCTGATTTAATATCTAGCATTTCAGAATTGTGTTCTTGGGTTTGTTTGGCTAGGCGGTTAATTTGGCGTGTTAAGAGCTTGTTTAATGCGGTTAGCATATAGCTTAGTTCTTTGCGCTGGAAATCAGGGACTTCATTTACTTGAGGGGCAAATGCGCGTAATTTGGCAAGGGCTTTACGATATTGTTTGGCAGACCCTGGAGAGAATTTGTCTTTTTCGGTTTGGGAAAAGAGCCAAATATTTGCAGGATAGTCTAGTAGCGAAGCGGCTTCTTTTAAGTTATTATCTGCGTGAAAAAGGGATAGTTTTTGGGTGAGGTAGCGTGTACTATCTTTCACGCCTAATTGGAAATTTGGTAGATTGTCTAAAATGTATGCAGGAAAAATGATTGGAAGGGCAGGAACCCAAGCCGAATCGTCTACTTGAGTTTTTAAAACAAAGGCTAGAGCGTTTGCAGTATATGAAGGGGATTGTGTTGTTGTATGTATTTCAATATCTAAGGGATTGTTGATTTTAGAGCTGACGGTTGCGCCTACGCCATAATATAAAATAAAGAAACCAGATAAAGACAATACGGTTAATCGCCAGCGTTTGGTGAGTATAGAAATAAAGTCTTTAAGTTTCTTTTTGGTGTTTTTATTGGTTAGGGCTTTTTTTGCTTTTTCTTTTAACGGGGTAATAGTATGTGGAATTTGGACACATTTATCCAAATAAGGCTTTAGGAGCTTTTTTAGTTCGGTTAAAGCTGGTTTTTTCATATCTTTTTACTCCGTTTCAACAGGGTTTTGGTAATTGTCGAAATATCCAGTATGCCTTTTATATTAGCGGAAATTAAAAAAGTTGCAAGTCCAATTATGCCGATGAGGGCTAATTTTAGGAAGAGGATGGCGGTAGAGTTAGTTTCAAAGATTTTATTTAAGCCAAATTGGGTGAGATATATACATATTCCCATGAGGGCTGAACATAAAGCTATATCTAACATTTTTTTCTTTAGGGAGGGGCTGAAACTCCAATAATCACGTTTTTTTAAGCCATGAATGTATTGATATAGTGAAACAAAAGCAGAAATTGAGGTGGCTGTGGCGATGCCGATATGTCCAAAAGGTTTCATTAAGAGCAAATTTAGGCTTAAATTTGCAAGAAAGACGACAAAGCTATATTTGACAGGAGTTTTTGTGTCTCCTCTGGCAAAAAAGTTAGGCATTAGGGCTTTTACCATGACATAACACGGAAGACCAATGGCATAAGCTTTAAGGGCAAGAGCAGTCTTTTTAGTGTCTGAGGCGGTGAATTTGCCATGTTCAAACAATAATTCCACAATCGAATCGGCAATGCAGATAAACATTATTGCAGTGGGTAACGACATCATTAAGCCATAAATGACTGCTTTGTCTTGGGTGTCGTTTGCTTCTTTGATTTCCCCTGCTTTTAGTTTGCGTGTTAATAAGGGTAATAAAGCAACGCTAATGGCTGCCCCGATGACACCAAGGGGGAGTTGTTGGAGGCGATTGGCATAGTATAACCAGCTAACGGCACCACTTGCCACAAGTGAAACGAGAATCGTATCAACAACCATATTTATTTGGTAGATGCCAGCACCGAGTATTCCTGGGGCGATGCGCTTAAACAGGGTGCGTATTTCGGTGTCGTGTAATAGTTTTTTGATTTCAAAATTTGGCTTTATTTGTATTTCTTCTTTGTTTAGGAAATATTTTAGCCAGATTACTTCCACTATTCCAGAGATTGTTATTCCCCAAGATAAGCCATAAACGGGCATATTTAGGAAAAGGACGGACAAAAGCCCAGCAATAATAATACCGATGTTTAAGATGATTGGCGCAGCGGCTGGGGCTGCAAATTTATCAAATGAGTTTAAGATGCCTGCTTGAAAAGAAACAATCGAAATAAATAATAAAAAAGGAAAGGTGATACGACAGAGTTCAATGGTTAGGGCGACTTTTGCCATGTCTTCTGTAAACCCAGGAGCTAAAAACTTGACAACATAAGGCATACCTAATTCAAAGATGAAAACAAATATGATTAGAAAGAAGGTGAGCAAAGAGATGGCTTTTGAAGCAAACTCAATAGATTTTTCTCTACCTGAAGCAATAAGTTTTGAAGAAAATAAAGGTACGAACGCAGAAGTAAAAGCCCCTTCAGCAAATAAGCTTCTAAATAAATTTGGCAGTTTGAATGAAACTAAAAACGCATCTGAAACTGTGCCTGCACCTAAAAAGTTTGCGATTATCATATCGCGGAGAAAACCTGTTAAACGGCTTACCATTGTAAAACCGCCGAAAGTTGCGATAGATTTGATAAAAGACATAAACTATTTCTCCATATAAAATTTGGTTATAAATATTGTTTTTATATTAAATCTGTTAATAAAGGGCAAATAATTTGTATTTTATGATAAAAAAAGGTAATCTTATAAGAGATTATATTTGTTTAAGGACCCATTATGGAGAAGGGTATGAGTAAAACTAACACATCACAAAAGCCTCTTTTATCAATTATTGTTTCGATGTATAATGAAGAAGAAAGTTTAGATTTCTTTTTTGAGGTTATGGAAAAAGAGCTACAAAAGATTAAAAAATATTCATACGAGATTGTTTGTATTGATGATGGCTCTGTTGATAAGACATTTGAACTTTTGAGAGTGCGAGCGAAAAAAGATAAGCGAATTAAGGTTGTTAAATTTTCTCGCAATTTTGGTAAAGAATATGGTATGATGGCAGGGCTAAAGTTTTGCAAGGGGAGGGCCGCTGTTCCGATTGATGTTGATTTACAAGATCCTCCAGAGTTGATTTCTTCCTTTATTGAAAAATGGGAAGAAGGATATGATATGGTTTATGGTATTCGCAATGACCGAACTAGTGATACTTTTTTGAAGCGTGTTACTGCGAAGCTATTTTATAAAACGTATAATTTGATGACTAAATCGCCTATTCCATATAATGCGGGGGATTATAGATTGATTGATCGCAAGGTGATTAACGCGATTTTGAGTTTGAAAGAGCGAAATGTCTTTATGAAAGGGGTATTTGGTTGGACAGGGTTTAAGTCTTGCGGGGTTAAATATACTCGGCAGAAGAGAAAAGCTGGTGAGAGTAAGTGGAACTATTGGAAACTATGGAATTTTGCTCTTGACGGAATTACCGCTTCGACAACGTTTCCGCTGCGTGTTTGGACATATTTGGGGTCTTTGCTCTCAGTAACGGGAATGCTTTATGCTATGTATATCATTATTCGGACGATTGTGCGTGGGACAGATGTTCCTGGGTATGCTTCGCTATTGGTATTTATTTTGTTATTAGGTGGTATCCAGATGATTATATTGGGAATTTTGGGAGAATATATTGGTCGGATATTTATTGAGGTTAAGAATCGACCATTGTATATTGTGGAGCAGAAAGTAAATTTTGATGAAGAAAGTTAGAGCTTGTTTTAACAAAAATATGTTAATTACTATTGCCTTGGGGTTTTCTAGTGGATTGCCTTTAGCATTGGTTTTTGGAACATTATCTTTGTGGTTAAAAGATTATAATATTGCGTATCGAACGATTGGAGCTTTTTCGTTGTTGCGTTTGCCGTATTCGTTCAAATGGTTATGGGCACCTGTGGTTGATGTGCTTAAATTACCAGTTTTGGGGCGTTTGGGGAGGCGACGAGGCTGGGCTATTTTAGCGCAAGTTGGACTTTTTTGCAGTATTTTATGGATTTCAAGACTTACTCCTGAGAGTGATATTTTTTATATGGCGGTGGCTGCTTTGTGTATTAGCTTCTTTTCTGCCACGCAAGATATTGTGTTAGATGCGTTTCGTGTGGAGCTGTTTCATGATAATGAGGGGAGCGAAGTGGACGGTGCAACGGTATATGTGTTGGGGTATCGTATTGGTAATGTTATTTCGAGTGCTGGGGCTATTGGGCTTGCTGGGGTTGTTTCTTGGAATATGGTTTATTTTGTTATTGCCTTATGTTTGCTTTTGGGTGTGGTGGCGGTTCTGGTGGCAAAAGAGCCAGCGCATCATATTGAGCAACAATGTGATGAGCCTCTTATTGAGCGTGCATTGGTTAAACCTTTTAAGGCGTTTATGCAAAAACAATATTGGGGAGTGGCGTTATTAGTTGTTTTTTGCTATCGGTTAAGTGATGCGTATTTTGGACCGATGGCATATCCTTTTTATGCGGATTTGGGGTTTTCTAAATTTGAAATTGCCTATATCTCTAAGCTTTATGGTATGGGTGCCACAATTATTGGTGGGTTACTAGGGGGATATATCGTCAATAAAATTGGGCTTTTGAGGGGGCTTTTGGTGTTTGCATTGGTGCAAGGGGTAACAACGGCACTTTATATCCCACTTTATTATGCTGGACATAATGTATGGTGCTTGATTTTTACGATTTCACTTGAGAATCTGTCTTCTGGTATGGCGACGACTGCGATTATTTCGTTTATGTCTATTTTATGTAATCGTGGGTATACAGCAACACAGTATGCATTACTTTCTTCTCTTCCTGGGTTTGCAAGAGATGTGTTTGCTTCAACATCTGGTAAAGTTTTAGAGTTGACATCTTGGCCCGTATTTTTTGTTATTAGCACATTATTTGCTTTGCCTGCGATTTTGCTTTGCTGGTTTTTATATAAAAAACGTCCAGATTATTTATTAGAGGCTTGAGTTTTTCAAAAAAATGGTGTATGATAATATAGTTTTTTGAAAAGAGGCTTTATGGATACTTCTGAGATAGAAAATAATGATAATATAGGTACTGCTGACAGTGATATGTTAGACGGCATTTCATTTGTTCCTGTTGCTAATGTTGATAATGTGGTGGCAAAGCCAGTATCTGAGCGTTTGGAAAAATTGCGTTCGTATTATGCTGAACTTGGAAATGCTCGTGAAGCTATGGAAAAAGAGCTTGAAGCACAGTTAGCTGGCGAAACCGTTGAGGGGGAAATTGAAGCCAAACTTTATGAATTTAGCCATTCGTGGAAAGCGATTGCTAGTGAAATTGGTCGTTATGATGAAGAACACGGACGAAAACGCTCTACGGCTGATGGTGAATATCATGTTGGGCAGAATTTAGTTGGGACAGATTGGTCTTCGCAAGATTTGGCTAATGCGGATTTTTCAGCGGCAAATTTACAAGACGCAAATTTTAAAGATGCGCATTTAGTTGGGGTTGATTTTACTGGGGCGGATTTGTCTGGCGCGGATTTGTCTGGCGCGGATTTAAGTGATTCTATTTTTGCTGGTGCAAAGTTACGGGGGACAAACTTTACTGGGGCAAATATGGAAGGCGTTATTCTGCGTGATGCGGATATTGAAGACGCGATTTTAATTGATATTCGTATGGACGAGCTGGCGATTGAAGAATTGCAAGCATTGGTGGAATATTTGGCAATTTATTATCCGCATAAACTTAATTTGCAGAGAATCAATCTTTCATTGTTGGATTTAACGCGGATTGATTTGCGCCAAGTTAACCTTAAAGGCGTAGATTTTACGGGATTAGACTTTACGGGGGTGAATATTATGGAGCTTGATTTGAGCGAATGTATCATCACACCCGAGCAGATTGCCCAGGCCTTAGGTCGTGTGCCTAGTGCTGATGAATTAAAGAAGATTTTAGCCCCTAAGAAGAAAAAGAAAGCGAAGAAGTTTTATATTGATTTTTCAGAATTTTTGAGCAATGGACACTTTACGGGGTGGATTGATTTGACTAAAAATAGTATTAGTACAGATCAATTAGTGAAAGCGTTTTTGAAAGTTAAGGGTGTGTTGTTTAAAAAGCCAGAAGAAAAAGATGAGGTTATTTTTGAGAAAGCAAAGGAATTTCATTCGGAGCGTTTGGAAGAAGAGCGCAAGGCTTATAATGATGAACAGAAGAAGAATATTGAAGAACGCAAGCAAAAGTTATTAGAAGAACAGCAAGCAGGGCAAGAACGTGCTTCTAAGAGCGAGAAGTATGTCCCGATTAGTGTTAATTTGAGCAGGGATAGTCGGGAATAAATTTTTGGTAAAGTAAAAATAATGCTTGCCAAACGGAAAAAATGGTTATACAAGGCTTAAAAGTTGGACAGATGACCGAGAGGCCGAAGGTGCACGATTGGAAATCGTGTGTACCCC
>CAZRHI010000022.1:0-5993 GCA_964599945.1 uncultured Acetobacter sp.
GTCGTCAAAAGAAAGACCGAGTTGACGCGCTGATTGAAAAATATGGCTATCCCATTGATGAACGAAACTTACTTCAAGAAGACTATGCTGAGTATGATTTGTTAAAACCCGAGCTTGAAGCAATGCGACAAAACCAACTTGCGCAAATGCCCACACCTCACGGTTCATCTCTTGATGATGAGGATATGGTAAAAAATGCGGCGATTGTTAAGGCTAAGAAAGAAGCCGCAAAACACTCTCAATATGGAGATGCAACAGCAAAAGAACTTGACAATTATATCAAAGACTATAAATTACCAAAAGGGAAAACTAGGTCAGGTCTTGTTGCGCCTATTTATGATTTTTTACGTAATTACGATGAAATGGATAACTTAAAACTAGAAACAGGTGATAAGTTTTTTCATTGTAAAGCAAATTATGAAGCTGCAAGAAGAAGTGCGTATGGTGCTTTAGTTGCTGGTCTAATGAGCGTAGGACGAGAAATTACGGATAAATTGAGAAAAGATGATAGTTGGGAAGATATTTGGTCTGATATTAAAGCAGATGAACGTGGAATCTCAGGTGGCTCTCAAAAGAAATCCTTAAGAGAATCTTGTCCTACTCACTATAAAAAATATAAATAGGAGATATAAAAATGAACAGGCCAACATTACACCATATCAAATATATATTTATTATAAGTGTATTGTTGGCATTTTTAATTCCTGTGATGGCGGTGGATTATTACCTTGCTCGACACATAAATCAATATATTTTGTATACATATGCTGGTGTAATGTTTGTTTGTATAAGTTCTTTATTTTTTTCCATATTTGCAAAATTGAAAAGAATTTATCATCTGATATTTATAATTAGTTTTGCCTTTTATCTCCTCTTTCGCCAGATCCCAGAAATAAAAGAAGCTTATAATGCTGATGCTTGTTTAGACAGTGGACGAGGTGTGTGGGATTATGATGAACATAGATGTCGAACCGACTGCTACCATTGGAGTAAGGAAAAAGGTTGTCTTAAAGAATAATATAAAAACGTCTATCCGTGAACTGCTGAAATAAAACAGGGTGTCCTTGGGTCTTATTGCAGAGAATCCGCCCTAAAATAGATACTGACTGGGCGATTTGGACTTTTCGCTCCCATTAGCCGAGGACACTTTTTATATATGGTGAGGGTTTCTCTGTTGTCAACTGATTTATTTGAACTTGAAACGTACAATAATTTTTCTTGACATTTCATCAGCGCACAGTACAATGAACAAAAATAGAACTTTAAAGAGTATTCCAATGACGAAACAAGAACTTTGGCAATATACGAAAAAGACTTCATTTTGGCTCACATATTGGGTGCTACTTGATGATTACCGCACAAGGAATATGAAAAATGAAAATATTAAATGATATTATAGACTGTTCTGATAAAGTATAAATAAGGAAAATATATATGAGCAAGCAAACATTACTTTTATTATTTAAGTTTTTTATTTGGCTATGTTTAAGCGGAGTAATGGCTATGGATTATGTTATTTTATATGGCATCAATCCCAAACTCTTATATACATATAAATTGCTTATGTTTGTTTGCTCTATTTCTTTTTTAGGAACTTTTTTTCCTAAAATTAGAAAAATTTGTTATATCATTTTTACAATCAGCTTTACCGTTTATATTCTCTTTCATTGGCTTCCAGAAATAAAAGAAGGATATGATGCTGATGCTTGTTTAGACAGTGGACGAGGTGTGTGGGATTATGATGAACATAGATGTCGAACCGACTGCTACCATTGGAGCAGGGAAAAAGGTTGCCTTAAAGAATAACATAAAAACGTCTATCCGTGAGCTATTGAAATAAAACAGGGTGTCCTCGGGTCTTATTAGTCGCCGTTTTCCCAGCTAATAGATACTAACTAAGTGATTTCATACCTATTCGTTCCCATTAGTCGAAGACACTTTTTATATATGGTGAGGGTTTCTCTATTGTCAACTGATTTGCTCCTTCAGGAGGTGATTTTAAGCTTGTATTTGGTGAAAAATTGTGCTATAAAAGGTGAGATTAAAAGTTATTATGTACTAGCTATGTTGATATATAGATGCAAAGTATTTTATTGTTAAATCCTTAAATATTATGAAATCTGAGAAATTGTTGCGTACTGTTCGTCTGATTAAGGGCGATAATGTATGTCTAGAACCGTTTTCCTTTAAACGGTTGCTAAAGTTTTATGCGTTGTATAAAACTTCTCGTGAAGCATGGGAACGCTTTATTACCTTGCAGTTCCTTGGACTGGACGATGTTAAACGCTTTCTTGCGCAGCAGACTGAAAACGATGCGTTTGTAGGTTATGTTATTTTGGAAAAGAAATCTTATAAACCCGTTGGCTTTATTTTGGGCGATGAGATTTCTGACTTGGAAGTAGCTTTTACATATGCGGTTGGAGTGCAGTATGAGGGGCGTGGATATGCGTATGAGGCGCGGACGATGTTTGAAAATGCGTTGAAAGAAGCTGGTTATGCCTCTATCCTTAGTATCTGTGATGCGGAAAATACTCGTAATACAGAGTTATTACTACGCGCTGGATATGCGAAAAAAGATGAGCAGGAGATTTCTGCTGGTGCTGTTTGTATGACGTTGGAAATTTATGCTAAGTCGTTGTTATGAATTTAATAATCCCTCTTTGAGTTTTCAAAGGGGGATTATGTTTATGGAATGATTTGTTGTAGATGTGGAATATGGAAGTTTAGAAAATGGCTGTTTGGTATAACTTTTCTGTTTTGTAAAATGATGCTAAATAACGTAGCTTGTCGTGTGTCTGTTTTTAGGGGTATGATTTTGGTGCGATAAAATGTTTACTTGTTTGTAAAATTGTGTTACAATAAAAGAAAAATTGTTATGGAGAACGCTTATGGCGGAAGAAAAACGACAAAAAACTGTGAAAGAGCCTCTTAGCAAAGAAGATATTTCTGTTGCAGATTCTCGGATAAAGTTGTTTTTGGCGGAACATAAGAAGCTTTATGCGTTGCAAGGTATGCCTGCGGTGATTTCGGCGTTTGCAACAGTTGCTGATAAGCTTTCTCGCGGTAATGATGGCAGTTTTAAGCCTGGGTGGCTTTATACGTTTTTAGCATCTAATGTTTTATCTGGTAGTTCGGTTGAACTTGTTGAGTATCATGTTTTGGCAAAACAAGCGCAGCTTCGTATGGATATTCAACGGTCTTTGCATGAGGAATTTGACAGTTTTCCGATTGCTGAGCGGCAACGGCGCAATCCTGAGGCGATTATCGCAGATGAAGATGCGATGAGTAATGCTGTTAATGGCTATTTGGGATCTAAGGGGAAGTTTATTTCAGGTGTTATTTCATCTTCGATTTTTTTAGGAACAACGATTGTTTCTGGCGGTTTGGCTAATTTACCGATTATGGGAGCGACAATGGCGGTTGCAGGGGGAAGCTGCTATTTTATCAATAAAAAACTTAATGAGAACAAAGTTGAAAAGAAAAACCAAATTCGTAAGCAGGATCAACGTGTAAAGATTGTATCTCGTCATTTGTACGACAATAGTGTTGCTCGCGAAGTGGCTGATGTTGAGAAACGTGTGTATAATGATTATGCTGGTGAGCAAGAAAAATATTCCAAAACATATCGCGGTTTTACGAATATGCTTAGTAAGTATGCGTTGGTGGGGACGGCCATTAAGACGGCTATTGTGGGCGGTGTGGTTGCGACAACTTGGGCGACTAATCCTGTGAATGTGTTGGTTACAACAGCGGCGGCGATGGGGGTATATTCGGCGGTAACGGGGTGTGTTAATTCATATTTTTCGCTTAAAGAGCATGTGGGGAATTTTGCACACGCATATAAGAGCTTTAAGACAAAGCTTAAAGGGGTGTCGTTTGGTAAGAAGAAGATTAAAGAAAACGCAGATACGATTGAACTGGATAGAATTGTTGTTAAACATCGAGATAAAGATGATATTACGGAATATAGCTCTAATGTGTTATTTAAGAGTGATGAAACTTTGCACATTGGGAAAGGAATTACCCTTTTAAGTGGGGCGAGTGGTGCTGGTAAAAGTTCGCTTATCAATTTGATGTTGCATAGTGATGATGTGGCAAAGGGTGCGATACGCATTGGTAGTGTTGATAAACAGGGTAAATTTGTAGGTGAGGATTATAAAAAATTGGCGTTTGGCGAACCTGCTAAACATATTGCGTTGTCGCTTCAAAATGGCAAACTTTCTGAGATGACTGTTGAGGAATATATCTGCTTAGCTAATCCTAAAGCTGATGAAAAATTGGTGTCTGAGGTTAAAAAATTGGTTGGGATTGAGGATAATCCAGAAAATCCAGCGTGTATTTCCCCGAATTTGAAGATTAACCCGACGGGAAAAGAGATTTCTGGAGGGCAGATTAACCGTTTAAATCTGGCTCAAGCACTTATTAAAGATAGTCCAATTATGATTCTAGATGAGCCGACAGCAGGGGTTGATGCGACGATGTCGGCAAATATTGTTGACTATATTAACAAACAAAGAGATAAGAAAACGATTGTTTATATTACGCACGATGTGAACGAAGTGAAAGATATTCAGGCTCATCAAGCGATTGATATTTCTAAAGATGTGGGAAATGAGGTGGCAACTGTTATGCGGTTTGATTTAACGAACCCTCAGGTTAAAGAGGAATATGTTGCTTTTTTTGCAGATCGTAATACTGGGCGTTCGGGAAGTTTGGGAGGTGTTGATGCAAAGGCAGAAACTAAGTCTGAAGCACCAGAAGAGCTGATAAACGATAAAGTGGAATTTCATAAACGCTTAGCTCAACACATGATTAACAAAACAACGAAGTCTAATGAAGTGGTTGTTGAAGAGCCTGCTTCTGCTAAGGAAGAATCTTCCCACACTAATAACTCAATAGGCCTAGGGAATAATATGGCACAAGGAATTGTGCGATAGGTTAATTAAGCGATAATATCTGCCGTGATGAGAGGGATTATGGAGGAGAGGTCTGTGAGCGAGAGTTCGACCTGATAGCCAATGTGGCCTGCGGAGAAGATGATTGTTGAGAAATCTTTTGCGGTGATGTGGGCAACAGTTTTGAATTGTTTTTTCATGCCGATTGGGGAACAGCCACCATGGATATAACCTGTTAGGGGTAATAAATCTTTTTGTTTGAGCATTTCGACAGATTTTTCATTAACGGCAAGTGCTGCTTTTTTGAGGTCTAATTCTTCGGCAACAGGAAGCATAAACACATAATGATTACCTGATTTTGCGGTGGTTACTAAGGTTTTGAAAACCTGCATGGGGTTTTGATTTAGGGCTTTTGCAACCTCAACGCCAGATATTGCGCTTGTGTTTTCATAGCAGTAGGTTTTATAAGGGATTTTCATTTTATCTAAAATACGCATTGCGTTGGTTTTTAAGTTTGCCATTGTGTTGCTCCTTGTTTAGAGAGGGATAACCGATGATGGTGTAATTGTAAAGTGTTTTTAAACGTTTTGCTGATAGTGTTTAGAAAAATAATTAAAGGAGCTTTTATATGTTTAAGGAAAAACAGTTAAATAAGCTTGTTAAGGCGGGTATTATTTCGCCTGAGCAGATGGGGGAGATTTTGGAGTTTGACGACACGGTTGGCGGTGGTTTTGTGGTGAAAGCACTGTCGCTATTAGGTGTTTTTACGATTGGGATAGGGGTTATTTCGCTTGTAGCGTCTAATTGGGAGGCTCTTAGTGATACGGTTAAGTTGTTTGTGATGTTTGCGGTGTTGTTTGGGACTGCAGGGAGTGTGATTTACTGTAAGCAAAAGGGATTTTCTGAGAGAGCCGAAAAATTGCTTTTAGCGTTGTTTCTTTTTGTAGGGGCGGCAATCGGGCTTGTGATACAGATTTATCACTTGAGCGGTGGAAATTTCCACCTTCCGTTTGCGTTTTGGTGGTTTTCTACTTTATCTCTGCTCTTCGTTGCAAAAAAGAAGTATGTGGCTTGGTTTTGGACGCCACTGTTTTTAGC
>CAZRHI010000022.1:6003-15289 GCA_964599945.1 uncultured Acetobacter sp.
TTTAGCTTGGTGCGCGATGTATACAGGTGGAGCGTATTGGTTAGAAATGTTATTGGCGGTTTATGGCGTGTTTGCTGTTGGCGGAGTACTTCTTTGTAAATATATGCCAAATTTTGTTGCTGGGGCGGTGTTTAAGAAAGATGCGCTGTTTGCGTTTTACTTAGTGTTTGCAATATATGTTTTATGGCCTCGGTTGCCACATCTTTTTACAAGTGCGGTTATTTTGCTTGTTTCTTCTGTTGGCTATCGTTTTTATAAAGAATATCGTATGTTGCGTCTTAATATCAAGTTTGCGGGATTGTGGGTGTTTAGCCTGTATATCTGGCTTGGTGATAAAATAGGATTGTTTTCAACTGGTGTTGGATTGATTGTTGGTGGTGTGTTGCTTATTGCGCTCATTAAAGCTGTTTCTCACGTTTCTCAACGTCTTAATGGGGAGATAAAAAATGCTTAAAAAATATGGATATATTGCGCTTGTTTTTTTGCCTATAATTGCTCTTTTGTTTTGGGTGGCAATGATTGAAGTTCAGCGTGGACAGGGAAAAGAGGTTGTTGTTCGCCTACGGGGGTATGATCCTAGAGATTTACTCTCGGGGCATTATATTCAATATTGGCTTGATTGGGATAAGACGGATTGTTCGCAGTTTGAAAATAATGTTTGTCCGATATTTTCTTTTGAGCGTGTGGGACGATATTATGTGCCTGAAGATAAGGCCCTTCTTTTGGAAAAGCTTATTCGAGATAATGGGGCGGAGATGATCTTTTCTTACCAAAAAGGAATGAAACCTCTGGTGCTTAAACTTCTCGTGAACGGCGAGCCATGGGATGTGGCGGTAGATAAGTTGAAAGCTTTGTAAGAATAGTTTTTCTATCATAAACAATTCCCTTTATGCCAAGGGATTGGGCAGTGTCGACGTTCTTTTTCTTGTCATCAATAAAAAGCACTTCTTCAGCGGAGGTGTGTAGCTGTTCTAGAACAGCTTGGAAAATCGCAGTGTCTGGTTTTAATAGCCCTAGGTTGTATGATGTAAACGCATATTGAGGTTTGGCTAAGTTCTCTCCTGTGTCTTCCAATAAGGGGAGGGCATTTGATAGGAGGCAGATTTCTGTGTTGTTATGGCGCAAAAGATTTATGGCTTTTTGTGTTTCTGGAAAGCACTCGCCACAGCCTTCGTGTAAGGCAATGTTGATTTCTTTTAGGCGGTTTGCATTATATGGTACACGGCAGAAAAAACACAACTCTTTAGCAAACTCTTCGTTAGATAATTCTCCTCTCATGTATGGGTTATAGTCATAATAACGTGGAGAGTGGTTATTTGCAAAAAGTTTCGGCTCGGTGGTGTGTTTTTCCATATATTGCGATAATGGCACAAGCGAAAATGGGTAAATGGTGTTCCCAACATCAAATATGGCGTATTTGAGGTGTGTGGTCATTTATCTTCCTTGTGAGGGGAGGCTGTTTCCAGTTGCTTGGGCTAAAACATCTAGCAAAGCTTTATTATCTAGAAGTCTGCGTTCTTTTTGAATGGTGCGGATACAATCTTGATATTTGATTGCCATTGAGGTTATACGGTCAAAATCTTTTATATCTGCATCGGTTAGGTTTTCCCATGCTTTGTTGATGTGTACTTTGGCGGTTTTGCCAAGTTCATCAAAACTTTCGGGAAGAATGCCAATCAACTTTAGGTAATAAGATTTGTTTAGGTATTCATTAGGTCCTGTGGTGAAGGCTGTTGCCCCATTAAATGGTTCGTAAGTTTCTACAATATAGTTACGGCGTAATGTATCAATAGAGTGTTGATATTTGCCATTTTCATGCTCTGGTTGGCGGTGTAATCCGCGTGCGTTATCATCTAGCCAAAGTAGTTTGTGCATTAAGTACATATTGCTCTGATGAACGGCGTTGCGGTGAATCTGCAAACATAAATCACGCTTTTCTTCGCATTGTTTTTTGAGTTGCGCTATCTTGCTTTTGGCTTCTGCAGATGGCTTTTTCTTTTCAGAAGCTTCTTTGGCTGCTAAATATTTGGCTTCTAGGATGCGGTATTCTTCATAAGCACTATGTGAGCGGATATGCGCAAAAAACATTAGGGTTTGTTTGAACTGAAATTCGATGTAGAAGAAACGCTTACTATTCGGGATATTGATACGCGCGGTCTTTTTTATATCAAAATAGTTACGCGTGTTTTCGCTTAAATTCTTTTTATATAAATTTCTTTCGCCTTTTTCAAAAGAGATGTATTCGGGGAATTTTTCCTCGAATCTGTGAATTAACTCTTCTAAATCTCCTGGGTATTTGGAGGTAATAGATAGACGGTAAATATCTTTGGGCAATATATCTAGCTTTGCGATATCAAGCAGAGCACCAGCTGTGGCTTTTTCTCTGCGCCAGTCGTCAATTTTTTGTGCGGTTGGGCAGTGTCTATTTTTCGGGGTGTATGAAAATGGGAACTCTGGTTCGCTTTCATCAACTAGAGGGGGAATGTCTTGAGTAAATTTAGCGAGGCTTTTTTCTTTGTCTGTGTTATATTCGCGGTGGCATTCTTGGATAATTTTTTCAACGGTGCGTTCAACACTTTTGATTGGTGGAATCACCACATAAACGTCATTGCACTCGCTATTGATGTAGTGCAACATTGCGCTGGTGCAAGGGGCAAGAACCTCAGTAGAGTAGTTAATGCGACGGCCGTTACGGTCTGTTTCAATCGCGCCATTTTTGAGGTTTATGTTGTAGATGTATTCTGGAAATCCAGGTTTTCTGGAGGTGGAAAAACCAGAAACAATCGCTTCATAAATTAGGCGACATTTTTCCATTGTGTCAGTAAAGTTTTCTTTTAAGCTTTCTAATTTTTTTTGTGGCAGAAAATCTAGCTCCGCTTCGTGTTCAGAGATAAATTCTAGGGCGGCGTTGTCGTTTGATTTTTGGATAATGTCAATTTGTTCAGAACTTAATTTAACGAGTTGGTCTGGTGTGTATGTTGTCATTGATTTATGCCTTACAGATTCCTTTAGTTTTAAATTAGAGCTAATTTAGCATATTTTTTGAGAGAGTGCAAATAAATTTTTTAAAATTTTATTGACAAATGTATCTTGTTTGTCTATATTTTCTTAATGAGGTTAATTTTTAAGGGGAAAAGTTGTGCATCCGTGGCATCAAGTAAAACATTATTCACAATTTCCAGATATTGTTCCTGCGATTATTGAAGTTCCGAAAGGTTCGCAGGTTAAATATGAGCTGGACAAAGAGAGCGGGTTGATGAAAGTTGACCGTATTTTGTATTCGTCTGTGCATTATCCTGCTAATTATGGCTTTATTCCTCAGACTTATTGTGAAGATAATGACCCGTTAGATATTTTGGTTTTAGGGCAAGAACCGATTGCTCCACTTTCTATTATGCGTGCAAGGCCTATTGGGGTTATGAAGATGATAGATTGTGGGGAGGCTGATGATAAAATTATTGCCATTCATGAAGATGATCCTGAATATAATGTTTATACGGATATTTCACAAATTCCACCACACATCTTAAAAATGCTTCAACGTTTTTTTGAAGACTATAAAGTGTTAGAGAAAAAACAAGTTACGATTGAGCGTTTTTTAGGTCCAAGCGAAGCGAAAAAATTGATTGAAGACGCCAGAGATGCGTATGAGTTAAAATTTAGCGGAGCATAGTTTTTTTTAGCTTATTTATCTTTTGTGATGATTTCTAACACATCACCCATTCGAGCGAAGAATGTGCTTGTATCTTGAAAATATCGGCTTTTAAGGTCGTTTTGTTGGTGGGTTTCGGCTATGTCTGGGGCGTTGTTGTACATTCCGATATAGAAAAAGCCAGATATTCCAAAAACAATGAGCCATAAAAGTTTTTTGCCGAGGATAAAGAAAAATAAAGCCAGAAATGTGCATATTCCAGCGATTAGGTAAACTGTGTAAATGGTTGTGCCTGCGTGGCTGGTGAGTTCTAAGTCTTCGGCAAAAAACAACCCAACCGCACCAAGAGCTAAAAATTTGAGTAAAAATATTCCAAGTGTTAGTAAAATAAACATTTAGGTTATCCGACTAAAGTAAGAAAGGTGCGTTAAGCACCTTTCTTTGATGTGAACATTTCTTTGATGCCGTCAACAGAGCTTAAAACAGCACTTGCTTCATATGGCATATAGACGATTTTGTTATTTTGCCCAGAGGTCATTTCCTTCATGGTTTCAAGATATTTCATAGCGATAAGGTATTTATCTGCTTGTCCTTTGCTTGATAGGGCTTCTATGATACGTTGGATTGCTTCTTTTTCGGCTTCGGCTTCGACCATACGGGCTTGGGCAACACCTTGAGCTTTTAAAATAGCCGCTTCTTTTTCACCTTCGGCTTGGCGAATCGCTGCTTCTTTTTTACCTTCGGCGATACGGATTGATGATTCTTTTTCACCTTCGGCTTCATAAATCATCGCGCGTTTTTCACGTTCGGCTTTCATTTGTTTATCCATGGCAGTTTGAATGTCTGCTGGAGGGGTGATGTCTTGCAATTCGATACGATTTACTTTAACGCCCCATTTGGTTGAAGCACTGTCAATGGTTTCACGCAATTCGCTATTGATTTTATCACGGGAGGTTAATGTTTCTTGAAGTTCCATTTTACCAATCAACTGACGTAGGGTTGTTTGGGTTAGTTTCTCGATTGCTTCGTAAAGATTTTCCACACCATAAACGGCTTTTTCAGCATTGACAATCTGGAAGTATAAAACCGCGTTGATAGAGATTGAAACGTTATCTTTGGTAATTACACTCTGACGAGGAAAGTCGCATACTGTTTCACGCAGATCTATGCGCGTGCTTTTTTGCATATAAGATGAAGAACCGCCATCTCGATAGTTTATTGTTACTTTCTTATAAATAGCTTTGGGTTCATCAATGAAAGGAACAATAAAGTTTAAGCCAGCTTTTAAGGTTTCTTTATAGCGTCCGAGACGTTGAATGATAACCACTTCTTGTTGTTCAACAATGATACATCCTTTAATGGTGATGTATAGAGCTAAGATTACTAATAGGGCTAAAAGGGTAGTCATTATTTTTTTCCTTTCTTTTTTACATACATAGTTAGGTCATCATGACGGACGATGGTTACTTTTGAACCTTTTTTGATTTCTGGGGCATCTTCTTCGTCTAGGCGAGCTTCCCAGTCTTCATCGTAGATGTTAATACGTCCGCTATATGCGCCAATATCAGTTATGGCGGTGGCGATTTGGTTGATGTATTGCGACTCAAAAGAATGTTCTTTATCCTTTTTGGGGTTTATGTTTAAGATTGGTCTTAAAAAGAGTATGAATAGAATCGATAATACACTAAAAATCGGGATTAGAATGTTGTAGTTATCTGTTCCAATTCCTAATAAAGCGCAGAGTACAGCTGCTATGCTAAAGTTAAGAAAAAAGACAGACATGGTGTAGATTTCCGCAATTAAGAAAATGATTGCAACAATTAAAAATACGAGCCAAGCAGACATATTAAAGCTCCTCAAAGTTATTAAATTTATGAGAAGAGTATAAGAGGGGATTGTTTTATTTTTGGTTAAGATTAGGACTAATTTATATTGGTTATTTTGGTGTGATAAATTTTGTATAATAGATAGGCAAATGCTGTCATATAGCATGCGCCAAATAGGGTGAATGCGGCGGAGAAACTTAGCCCTGTTGCATCGTTTGTGGGGGCTACTACAAATTTGAACAATATGAGCGAAATGCCTGAAATGGTTTGCTGAAGCATATTATTTACAGACGAAATTGTGGCGCGTGTTCCATTTACGGCAAAAGTGTGGATATGGTTTACATTTGCCACATAAAAAGCTAGTTGGAATCCGATGCCGATACACACAAAAATCAGGCAGATGACAGCGAGATTTGGCATTTTGAAATAAAAACCTAGAATCATACACGCAAAAGAATATAGGCATAAGACTGTGGTGATGACAAGCAAACGATTAAACCCAAAAAACTTTTTAAGCTTATTGACATAATATGAGAATCCAGCGCGCAAAGCATGATTGATGACAGATACAAAACTAAACATGAAAACAGGTGCTGCGGACATTTTTAACAAGGGTTGGAAACACCAACAAAACAACGAGGTGGTGGAAAACAATAACGCAGAAAAGATGATGTAAAGATTGATGTTTTTGTTTGATAAAGTGGCGATGGCGGTGTCTTTGATTTCAGCAAATTTTTGCGGAATGGTTTTGCCTTGTGGATGTGCTGAAGGAGGGTTTGGTAGAGAGGTCAATAAGATGATACTTAATAGAGTTAAACAAAGTTCTAAAGAGATCAAGATGACAGTGCCAAAGCGGTCATACAAAAACGCGCTAAAGAGAGCTGCAAACATTGCGCCACCAGACATAGCAAAATTAGTTCTGCCACATTCTTTGAGCATTCGGTTTGTTTTGTTTTTGTCTTTTAAGTAATCATAGATGTAGCTATCATATACGCCAGATAAAAAGGCTCTTGAGAGGGCATTAAATAGTTCACCAAGAAGGACAATGTATATGCCAGAAAAAGTAAGCCAGAGGGCTGCGCGTAAAAAGAAACAAGCGAAGGCTAAAATTAAAACCTTTTTTTTGGAGATGAGGTCTGCGATATAACCACACGGGATTTCAAACACAATTCCTGTTAGCTGGAAAAGACCTTGTATCATTACAAAATCTGCGATGGTTAGTCCATTTTGTTGGTAAAACAAAAGAAGCACTGGTGCAAGGTATAATTGCGAGCGTAAGAAGCAGGCGATATCGAGCTTTTTAAGCGGTGAAAGTGGTTTCATTTGGACTTCCTCTGTTTTTAGTTATGTGGTTGATTTTAAAATATATAAATTAACATAAAGTAAAGAAAAAAACGTGTTTTTTAAGTGATTTGGATATAAAAAAAACACCTACAATAGAGGTGTTTTTTTTGAGCTTTACTGCAAATCTTATTTCTTCTTAGATTTAGAAGAAGTTGTAGATTTTTTTGTAGCTGATTTAGAAGCTGTTTTTGTTGCTGAGCAAGAAGAACTGCAACAAGATTTTGTAGCTTTAGAACCATAAATTTGCTCGATCGCCATGTTCCAGAATTTTTCATCTTGACCAAATGGGCAACCTGCGTTTTGCCAGTTGTAGTATGCTGCTTCTCTAATTAAATTTTCATTGAATGTCATTTCAATTCTCCAATAATTTTGTTATAAAACATTGTTAAGTATAAGTATAAAAATTTTTTTGTAAATACGATTTTTGAATCGGATCTTCTTTAAGTTCTGTATATACATAAATAAATTAAAAAATGATTAAAAAAAGAGGGGGAAATAAAAAAATTTTTTTTAGAAAAAATAAGAGTGTTTTTTTGTGGGTAACGTCTTGATAATTCAATGTTATTTTTTATTGCAAATTTGTGGTTTTTGTGTGAGAAATTTTTATAAAACGATAAAGAAAAAAATGGAAAAAAATTTTTAATTTGCTTGTGTAAAAAATTGGATAATTTTCTCTCTTGAAGTTTAAAATAAGATATTATTTTTTGTATGGTAGAAAGGAGTGAAAAATTGGTTAAAGAAAAAATACACTTTTAAAACAAGATGGTATTGATTTTAAAAGGAAAAACAAACTAAAAAAAAGATTTTTTTTTGACAATTTTCTTGCTTTTTTTTTGTTTTGTTTTTATAGATAGAGGGTAACCTATTTTTTATTGATATTTTGGAGTTATAGTTATGGTCAACACAGTTAAAAATCAGACTGTAAAAAACGAGGAAAATGGACAGGCGCAAAATTTTGCGGTTTTGGGTCCTCAGGGAGAGAATATGAGAAATTTACTTTCGAAAAAAGAAATGAATTGCATCATCAATGGTGATTATGAAAATGTTATGGCAGTGCTGGGCATTCATCGTGATAAAGGCAGTAAAGAAGTTTATATCCGCGCGTATAAACCACAGACCAATTCGATTGAGCTTTTAGATGAGTGTGGTAATTCTTTAGGGATGATGACCAAACTAGACGAGAGAGGTTTTTATCAAATCAATCTTGGGGTTACGAATACGGAAGGTTTTAAGCATAAATTTAAAATCACAAATGATAAAAACGAATCTTATATTGAGGAAGATGTTTATTCTTATCCATCAATTTTGGGGGATATTGACGAGTATCTGTTTTCAGAAGGAAATCACCTAGATTTGTATAAAAAACTTGGCGCACATCTTATAGAAATTAACGGTGTGAAAGGTGTTGGGTTTTCGGTTTGGGCACCAAATGCTAAGCGAGTTTCTGTGGTGGGGGCGTTCAATAATTGGGATGGTCGCGTTCATGTGATGCGTAAGCACTATAATTGTGGTGTGTGGGATATTTTTATTCCGAATCTAAAAGAAGGCGAGTATTACAAATTTGAAGTTAAAACACATGAAGGATATATTTTAACTAAGAGCGATCCTATGGCGTTTTATGCGGAAGTTCGTCCGAACACAGCGTCTATTGTATATGACTTAAACCATTATAATTGGAACGATAGCGAATGGATGAAATATCGTGCTTCGTATAATAGTTTTGATAGAGCTACGAGCATTTATGAGGTTCATCTTGGTTCTTGGCGTAGAAAAGGTGAAAACGGGTCTGAGTTTTTGAATTATCGTGAACTTGCTGATAGTCTTGTGCCATATGTGATGAATATGGGCTTTACACATGTTGAGTTTTTGCCTGTTTGCGAACATCCGTTTGACGGGTCTTGGGGATACCAAGTTACGGGGTTGTTTGCTCCAACTTCTCGCTTTGGAACTCCTGATGATTTTCGGTATATGATTGATAAATTCCACCAAGCAAATATTGGGGTGATTATGGATTGGGTTCCAGCGCATTTCCCGAAAGACGGACATGGACTTATTGAATTTGACGGAACACATCTTTATGAACACGCAGATCCTCGCAAAGGTGAACACAAAGACTGGGGAACTAAGATTTATAACTATGGTCGTACCGAAGTTAGCAACGTGCTTTGTTCAAGTGCTTTATATTGGCTTAAAGAATATCATGTTGATGGTCTTCGTGTAGATGCGGTTGCTTCAATGCTCTATCTGGATTATTCGCGTGAAAATGGGGAATGGATTCCAAATATTTATGGCGGAAATGAAAATCTTGAGGCGATTTCTTTTATCCGCAAGATGAACGAACTTTGCTATGGTAATTGCGAAGGTGTGATGACTTGTGCGGAAGAATCGACAGCATGGCCTATGGTTTCTCGTCCAACTTCTATGGGGGGCTTAGGCTTTGGTTATAAATGGAACATGGGGTGGA
>CAZRHI010000023.1:0-14288 GCA_964599945.1 uncultured Acetobacter sp.
ATGGTAAAAGTTATATCTATTGCAAACCGTAAAGGTGGGGTAGGTAAAACAACAACTGCTGTAAATATTGCAACAGCAATGGCTGCTATTGGCAAAAGAGTGCTTATTTTAGATATGGACCCTCAGGGAAACGCCACAACTTCATTAGGAATAAATAAAAATAAATGTCTATTTTCTACTTACGATTTAATGATAAATAATTGCAAAGCTGAAGATGCGATTGTTAAAACAGAAATCAAAAAATTTGATATTTTACCTTCTGCTCCTGCGTTAGCTGCAGCAGAAATCGAACTTATCGATGTTAATAAGCGAGAATATGTGTTAAAGAATGCTTTGAATACATTAAGCGCAAAATATGATTATATCTTAATTGACTGTCCTCCATCGTTAAACTTAATAACGATTAACGCTCTCGTTTCATCAGATTCTGTTATTGTGCCATTACAAAGTGAGTTTTTAGCCCTAGAAGGTTTAACAGATTTAATTAAGAATATTAACATTATTAAAAAGAATTTTAATTCTAAATTAGATTTGCAAGGAATCGTCTTAACCATGTTTGACCGACGCAACAATTTAAGTCAAATGGTTGAAAGTGATGTCCGAAAATATTTTGGTGCAAAAGTTTATAAAACAGTTATTCCAAGAAGTGTACGAATTTCAGAAGCTCCCTCACACGGGCAACCGATACTGATTTATGATTTTAAAAGCACAGGAGCAAAAGCGTATTTAAATTTAGCTAAAGAAGTTTTGAAAAGAGAAAAGGAGATATAAATATGTCTGTAAATAAAAAACATGGACTTGGCCGAGGTTTAGAAGCTCTTTTAGGAGAAGATGATTTAAGCTTTAGTTTAGATACTATAAATACAACCGAAGCCACCGAGCAGGGAATAAAAACTATAAAAATTGAAGAATTGACACCAAGTCAATACCAACCGCGTAAAGAGTTTAATCAAGAAGCGTTAAATGCGCTAGTTTGCTCAATCCGTGAAAAAGGTATACTCCAACCTCTAATTGTTCGAAAGAATAATGATAAATACGAACTTATCGCTGGTGAACGTCGGTGGCGAGCTGCAAAACTCGCAGGGCTTAGTGAAGTTCCTGTTATTGAAAAAGATTTAGACAATCAAGAGGTTTTAGAAGTTGCTCTTGTTGAAAATCTATTGCGTGAAAATTTAACACCAATAGAAGAAGCTGAAGGTTTTAATCGATTGATTAAAGAATTTTCTCATACACACGAAATTTTATCTCAAATTGTAGGAAAATCAAGAAGTTATATAACAAACAGTCTTCGTTTATTATCTCTTCCAGATACAATCAAAGAAATGCTTGCTAATAATCAATTAACCGCAGGTCATGCGCGCGCGCTTATTGGTTTGGAAAATGCAGAAGAGATTGCTCAAAAAGTAATTTCTAGAGGATTAACAGTTCGCCAAACAGAAGATTTGGTTAATCAGATAAAAAACCAAAAACTTAATCAAATTCGTCGTTCAATAAAAAAAGATCCAAGCTTAAAGGAATTGGAGAAAGATTTAACGAAATCGATAGGGCTAAAAGTTAAAATCAACGCAAATGATAACGATAAAGGAAAAGTAACAATAGAATATAAAAATCCAGCAGAACTAAATAGTATTTTAGAATTATTAGAAAAAAATAAAATTTAAAAACGTAAAAAATCCCGAAAAATATGCCTGATTAAAAATAAGGCATATTTTTTTTATGTAGAACGAGAAAAGCGTATTCCATGATAGTCTGATTAAAAAAAGAAAAAGACTAAGCTCAAAACCAATAAAAACAAAATATTTGTAATATATTGTTTTTATTGAAAATAGTTATAAAAACAAAAAAACGCAAAAAAAATACTATACAGCATGAAACACTGCTAATACAAAAAGCCTCCTTGAAATAAATTAAAGATGATAAACAAAGCTTTTTTTAAATACATTTAAGAAGAAAAGATAGTTCTATACTTTTGTAGCAAGAAATCTTTATCAGAGCAACAACCCTGCTCAAACCATTCTTTCTTCAAAACATCAAGGTATAACCCAATAAATTTCGTATCAGCCCCAATGCCAATTAAGTCTTTTCCACTAAGAGGAAAAACAGGAATATCACTGTGTAGCAGTGTATTTAAAGTTTGTTTTGTGGCTGTTTCGTCTGAGTTGTCTAGATTTAAGAAAATCCATTTATCAATACAAACATCTTTGCCATATTGATAGATTGCTTTGTTAATAGAAACACTGTCTTTAAAGTTTTTTAAGTTCAGCTTTGCTTTGCTTAAAGCTAAGAAATGTTCTTTTTGTTCTTTACTAAACTTAAATATATCTGCAAGTCTATTTGCTCGTTTACTATCTGGCTCAAAAATAGCATATATGCAACGAATGACATTCTTGTCAACACCAAGCGCGGTAACAAGAGTATCTAGCTTTTCCAGATTATCAATCTGTTTTGGCGGGGCTATCAAAAAATCTAAGATTCCATTGTCAAAAATTAGCTTTAAAGTACTTGTAGCGTATGGTGCTAAAAGAATCTTAAAAAATTCCTCTTTAATTTTATCTATAGATACTTTGCGCAAAAAAGCCTTATTTTCAATACAAGCATTTAACGATTTTTGATCAATTTTTTTACCAAACATTGAGCAAAAACGGAAAAAGCGCATAATACGAATATAATCACGTTCAATGGTTTCCTGCGGTGTACCAATAAATTTAATAACACCATTTTCCAAATCTTTGATACCATTATAATAATCAAAGACATTTCCCTTTTCATCAGCATAAACGGCGTTAATTGTCAGATCTCGACCAGAGGCGTCTGCTTTCCATTCGTCTTTATTATTATCTTCTTCTTCAGAAAGAGATGTAACCTTAAAAAAGCTAGAGTTTACAACAACACCAATAGTGAAAAATTGAATACCAATAGGAATACATCTTAATCCCTCATCATCACACATATCCGAAAATTCAGAAGGAGATAAATCTGTAACTAGGTCGATATCTTTACGATCAAAACCAGCAATCGCATCTCTTACAGCACCACCAACAAAACGCAAAACACCACCATGTTTTTCAACAAGGTTAAATAATTGGAGAATGTCTTTATTGTCATTGATTAACTTTTTTGGGTCAAGATATTCGGCATGAAACATTTTTTCCTCATTTTTTTGTTAGTTATCCAACTTGTTAATGGTTTATTATAAATATCTTAATTATATTATAACAAAACAAAATTTTTTAGGAAATAAAATCATGATTAAGTATGTAAGTTTCTTTTTAGCAACAATAATAGCACTACCAACCTATGCGGCAAATATCCCAACAGAGTTGGGCGAATATGGTGATTGGACAGCATATTCTTATAAAGAGGGAAAAAACACAATTTGTTATATGGCATCAACCCCAAAAAAGGAAGAAGGGGCATATAAAGTTCGTGGCGAAATTTATGCAGTGGTAACGCATCGTCCAGCAGAAAAAAGCTATAACATTGTTAACTTTGTTGCAGGTTATCCATATAAAAAAGAATCAAATGTTGTCGTAAAAATAGGTACAACAACTTTCAATAATTTATTTACAGACGGAGATAATGCGTGGGCACCAGATAGCTCGGTTGATAAAAAGCTTGTAGAAGCAATGAAACGTGGTCAAAGAATGATAGTAGAAGGCGTTTCAGCAAAAGGAACTAAAACAAAAGATACCTATTCATTAGCAGGTTTTAGTGGAGCATACAAGGCAATTAGCGCAAGATGTAAATAATCATGACAGAAAAAATAGAACTTACAAATTTAAGCAAAGATGAATTAACTGCTGAATTGGTCAATCTCGGAGAAAAAACTTTCCGTGCCAAACAACTTTGGCAATGGATATATTTTCGAGGTGTAACAAACTTCGAGGATATGAGTAATTTATCTCAAGTTTTACGCAAAAAATTACAAGAGAAATATACAATTACACGTCCCAAAATAATTACCGAGCAAATCTCCATAGATAAAACGCACAAATGGCTTTTAGAGTTTCAAGACGGAGAACGTGTTGAAATGGTTTATATCCCAGAAAAGGACCGTGGTGCCGTTTGTATCTCAACCCAAGTCGGATGTGCTATGGGGTGTCGTTTTTGCCATACAGGCAGTCAGAAATTTACTAGAAATTTGACAGTAAGTGAAATTGTTGGTCAGTTCATGGTGGCAAGAGATGTCTATAAAGAATGGCCAAGCCCCACAGACGAAACTCGTTATTTATCTAATATTGTGGTAATGGGCATGGGAGAACCTCTAAATAATCTTGATAATGTTGTTAAAGCACTAAACATCATAACAGATAGCGAGGGAATAGCACTTTCCAGACGTCGGGTAACTATGTCCACATCAGGTATTGCCCCACGAATTGTTGAAGCAATGAAGCGCACAGGAGTCCGATTAGCCGTATCTCTACACGCACCAAATAATACGATTCGTTCTCAAATAATGCCAATAAATGATAAATTTCATATTGAGGAAATTATGAAAGCTTGTTCAGAATATCAAAAAGGGGAACATAGTCGCTATATCACATTTGAATATCTGTTGTTAAAAGGCTTAAATGATAGTATAGACCATGCAAAAGAACTTATAACATTATTAAAAAAATATAAACTGAGAGCATTGTTTAATCTTATCCCGTTTAATCCATGGCCTGGGTGTAGTTTTGCTCCAAGTGATAGAAAGAATGTTGAATTGTTTTCAAAAACGCTTGAGGATGCAGGATTCGCTGCTCCAATAAGAGTTGCCAGAGGGCAAGATATTTTAGCTGCCTGTGGACAACTAAAATCTAAAAAACAATCAAGCTAATCAATCTTGCAAACACCGTCTAAAGTATAGTCAAATCTATTTTCACGAACCCCTAAAGGGTCTTGATGAATAAGGATTTGGCTATTAGGATAAATTTCCAAAATTTTTTGTTCCACAAATCGTGTTAATTCATGCGCTTCGTTTAAGGATATAGTGCCGTCAAGCTCAATATGAAATTCAAAATAATAAATATCACCTAAGCTTCTGGTTCTAAAGTCATGCATACCATGAATACCATTGCTATTTTCTACAAGATTCTTAACATTTTCACGAATTTCGGTGCTTAATTCTTTATCTGTTAATTGCTCGATGGATTCTTTTGCTAAAGAATAAGCATTATATAAAAGGTATCCAGAAATAAATAAAGCAGTTAAAATATCAAAATATACAAAGCCTAAAAAGTGTACTATAAGCAAAGAAAGAACAACTGAAGAATTGGTCAGGAAATCAACAGTATAATGAGCCATATCGGCTTTTATCGCCAAAGAATTTGTTTTTTTTGCCACATATGCTTGAAATGAAACTAAAATACATGTGGCAAAAATACTAAACAACATAATCCAAATACCAAAAGATGTTTGGGTGATTTCTACAGGATAAATAAATCGTTTAATTCCGTCAAAAATAACAAAAATACCAGATACAGCAACAAAAATTGCTTGCAATAAGGCACTAAGAGCTTCTGATTTACCATAACCATAACGATGATTTTGTGATGCTGGTTTTGTTGAAAAATAAACCGCAGCAAACGAAATTAATGAGGCAAATAAATCTGTTAAACTATCAATGAAAGAAGAGAAAATCGAAAGAGAGTCTGTTCTTAAAAATGCTACTAATTTTAAACAAATCAATAAAAATGCTAAAGAAACACTAGCCGATGCTGCAAGTTTTTTTAATCTGTTATTTCGCTCAGTTAATGTCATGTTGAATTTTCTCCCATGCTGTTTTTGAAATTTCTAAATACATTCCTTTTATATATTTTGCAAAAAATTCTAAATGCTTACCCGTTGGTTGTTTTATGAAATAATATTTTGCATAATACTTTTGTTCAGGTGTTTTAAAAAATTCTAACTCAATAACGTTATCATTTTCAATCATAAGATTGATAGAAAATACTTTTTCCGCATCAACATCTTTAGATACACTAAGGATCTGTGTATTAAGTAAATCTTTAACAAGCGTCATCACTTGAATATCATTTTGTATGTCATTATAACTAATAAAACGACCAAATCTTAAATTCCAAAGGCTACTATATGTCCAAGCATTCATATCTAAAGATAAGTCATAAAAATCAACATTAACTAACCAAACTTGAAATTGATTGTTTAAGCGAATGAATGCCGCTTTTGCCCCTCTACCCAAGTCAAAATCATGCCAACCAATATCAAAGTTTTCCAAAATTTGCTCATTTGCTCCTTGTAGAGTAACCTCAATAGTTGGTGAATTTTCATTTTTTAGTGGTGAAAATCCAAAATATCCTAAATCATTAGCTTTGTCAGACTTTTTCTCGTAGAATGTCATATCATTCAAAGCAAGCAGAAAACTCCTAATCCTCTCTTGATAAACAGGAAGATCAGGATGTTCTTTAAGTATCCAATTATTATCTTTTAGTTCAAAAGTAAGTGTTTCTTTAGCTCCTCGTAATTGAATGGTGTGTATCTTCTCAATGGTCTTTTGAAAATTTTTAAAGACAGGGATATTTTCATATTCCGAAATAGTGTTTTTATTATCAAAATAAACACTCACACCAGCAATACAAACCGCCACAAAAACCCAACCAGAAAGCTTTAATGTTTGTTTGCTAATAGAAAAAATAGGAGTAGAGAAACATATCCGCCGAGCTTTTCTCTTTAAATAAAAGAGTAGGGCAAAAGCAATAATTAGCAAAGGAATAAAGTAAATGTTAAAAAATTTAACACGAACTTCTATTGCCGTAATATTGTCATTAGCCCTAATGCGTAAATCACTCAAACTTTGTCGTAAATCCGTAATTTCTTTACGAATTTTTCCCAATATAGCCAATTCATCAGAGCTAAAAGATGAGCGTTCCTCAAAGTTCTTTTTAGCAATAATTTCGTTAATAGACGCTTTAGCACCGTTAATAGCTTGAAAAATATCATTTTCTCTAAGCTTATATTTATAAGTGTTTTGTTTCCGTAAATTATCAATTTTAAATAAAGGTCGCCGTTTAATATTTTTACCACGTAAACTTATTAAATCATCGTTTTCTGTCAGATAATCAAGCGCGTTTAAAATAAAGTTAGAACTATCAAACAAAGGAACATAATAGTTAGAATCTAGAAAATGCAATTCTTTTGCCCAAAAGTTATCATAAATAAAATCTGTATCGCCAACAGCAATAACATCAAAAGGAATAGACGGATTATTGCTTAAAAATTCTGCTGCAATAAACAAAGTATAATTTTGAGGTGAAAACTTTTCCAAAATTTCACGAGGGTGTGCATTTTTTTTAGCAAGATTAGCGTCCATCAGAGCAGAGTTATCACTTGTTTCAATAAGCGGAAAATATAAAACATTTGCATCTTTTTTAGGCATAACGATAGAAGCCGAAGAAAAAAGCAAACTATCTAATTTATAAGTAATTCTATGGTTTTGATTTAAGTTGTTTTTGTTAATTCGAAATTGGAGCAAATCTTGAGTAAAAGAAGGGTTTTTTTTGTAGTTTACTGTTTCATCAACAGTAATAGAATTATCAAAATCAGCTGCCACATTACCATCAAAAAAATCTATTCCCCAAAAATCTGCAAGTCCAGAAAGTTGCGATGAAACAGTATTTGTTCCTTCTGGAGAATATATACGAGTCGCATCATCAAAAACATCTAAAAGAAGCAAAACTTTCCTTTGTTTTTTTATCTTCTCAACAGCCTCATTATCTAGAGCATAAGGGTGGATAAGCATAAAAACATCATAAACCGTATCCAAATCCTCAACACTGTTAATAGGGTATATATCATACAAATCGCTAATCTGGTTAATAATTTCCCATTTTTTTATAGTAACATCGTTAAGCCTTTGTCCCATAACAGGCAAGGAACTCATTAAACCGAGTTTCTTCTTTTTATGTTGCATCTTATAGATTTTTGTAGTGATATCTTGCTCCAAAAAAGAAAGACGATCTAAAGAGAGAAAAGGTAATACTTCTTTATTAGTTAAAGAATTTGAAAAACTAATCCCAAACAAAGCGTTTTGGTTAATATCAATCAAAGGAATTGGTTGGATTCCGTCAGCAATCGCTCTATCTTCCATTTCATCTAAAAATTTAGGATTGTAAATTTTATAATCAAACAGTCCATTACTATAAGTCTTGTATTGTTTAAGAAGCAGTTTTACACGTTCAAAAGTTTGCCTAATTTGTGGATTCCTTTTCTCAAGTATAGGCGAATAGTAAAGTCTAGCAATAACAGGGCGTTCAAGTTTTCGTAATATATTTTTAGTGTTTTTAGTCAAACTTAAATATTTTTCTTCTGTAAAATCGTAATTTATTTGGCGCAATACATTGTTTGCAATAATGTTCAAACTAAAAAAGCCAATAAATAATAAAATAACGACAGCGACACTATGTTTAACACTTGAAGAAGAAATTAAACCAGAAGTCCCTTTGGTTCTCAAACTAACAATAATAATTGTTAATAGATTAAAAAAGATAATTAACGACCCAAAAAATATAATATCTCTAAGTTCTACAAGTCCTCTACTTAAAGAGGCAAAATGTGTGAGAAAGCTAAAAGAAATGATTGTATCAACAATAACATCACTAAATAAAGAGCGCGCCCAAAATAAAACATAATCAAAACCGCTCCAAAGAAAAATAAGATTCGCTAAAACAGCTAAAACAAGCGCAATAATCGGATTTTTGGTCAATGCAGACATTGTTTGTGAAATGGCAAGCATAGCCCCAGCCAAAATGAAGCATCCTAAATAACTAATGATAATGACAATATTATCAGGTTCACCCAAAATGTTTACAGTAATCCAAAAAGGAAAGGTAAGTAAAATAGCAATAACAGCAAAAAGCCACGAGGCAAAAAACTTTCCCCAAACCAAATCAGTAATAGAAATTGGAGAGGTTAATGTTTGAATAATACTTTTAGAATGAAACTCCTCAGCCCAAGAACGCATAGAAATCCCAGGGATAAATAACAAATAAATCCAAGGCTGATAGTCAAATAACCCCCATAATGTTGCTGTTCCACTTGCAAAAAAATGTCCAAAATAAATAGCCAAAGAACCGCTTAAAATTAAAAAACCAACCAAATAAACATAGGCTAACGGAGATAAAAAATATCTAATGAGTTCAAATTTCGTAATAGTCTTAATTTTATCCATTTCAATTCTCCTGTGTATAGGTCAGGGTTCTAAAAGCTTCTTCAAGCGTTTTCTTTTGGGTTTTTGTTAAAATATCTTTTACTGTGCCATCACACACAATTTTTCCGCCGTTAATTAAAATAATACGAGTAGCAATGATTTCAGCCTCATCTAATAAATGTGTGGAGATAATAATAGTTTTGTCTTTTCCCATGTCGGTAATAAGTTTCCGCATATGGTCTTTCTGGTTTGGGTCAAGTCCGTCTGTTGGTTCATCTAACAATAAAATTGGTGGGTTTCCAATAATACTCTGGGCAAAACCAACTCTTCTCAAATATCCTTTAGAAAGGGTGTCAATTTTTTGTTGAGCAATATTTTCGATTTTTGCAATTTTCAAAATCCTTTGGAGTTCTTCTTCACACTGTGTTTTAATCAGCTTAGGCGTTTTTCCTACAAAATTAAGTTTAAGCTCGATAATATATCTTAAAAACAACTCAACGCTCATATCCATATACATTGGTGCGCCTTCAGGTAGAAAACCTATATCTTTTTTCGTAACTAAATCTTGAGAAGCAACATCATTTTCATTAACTAAAATAACTCCACTAGTAGGTGCTAAATAACCAGCAATCATGTTCATTAAAGTTGATTTTCCTGCCCCGTTAGGACCTAACAAGGCAATAATTTCCCCTCGAGAGGTGCTAAAAGACACATTGTTAACCGCGGTTATTTTATCAAATTCTTTCGTAACGTTTTGCAAAGAAAGAGATGCTTGTTTTTTTTCTTTAATTTGTTTCATAAATTTCTCCTCCAGATATGGGCATAACAACACCAGTAGTTGTTGGAAAGGTAATAGGTAAAGAATATAGAGTTCTCGCACTCAAAAAAGCATTTACTTCTGCGTTTAATGTGTTTATTGGAATATCCACCTCCTTGCTAATCAATATATCAATACTAGGAAGTCGTTGCCGAATAAATCGTATAAGAGTGGGGTTACTTGCGCCTTTTCCACAAATAATAACTTTTTTTGGCAACTCAGGCAGATAAAGACAAATAGAATAACAAATTGCTTCAGCAACAAAAGCTGTTGCCGTCGCAGCCCCATCTTCCAAAGAAAGCCCTTCCAAATGTTCTGCTTTGTCAGAAAAAATTCCCGTATACGCAGATTTTGGTGGAAATTTTGCAAAAAACTTATGGTGCATTAGCGAATTAACAATCTTTTCGTGAACCGTTCCTAGAGCGGCCAGTCTGCCATTGTAATCATTGTCCATATCAGCGTGTTTATATGTCCAATTATTTATAAAATTATCTCCTGGGCCACAATCAAACCCAACCATTTCTCCAAAAGAACCAATCCACGTTAAACTGGTTTTACCGCTAATATTAACATAAGCGACTGGTTTTACCTCATCAGCAGAAACCGTATTAAAATAAATAGAAGAAATAGGTGTCCCTTGCCCCCCAGCAACAATATCGGCGTTTCTAAAGTGTGTAACAACTTTGATGCCTGTTTTTTGCGCAATATATCTACCATTTCCTAGTTGATAGGTGTATTGAATATTGGGGTTATGTAAAATAGTAATCCCCTCTATTCCAACCACATCAACAGGTTCACCATATTCAGAAATAAAATCTTGTATAAGCTGAATATAAAAATCAGAAACAGTCAAATCAACAGTCTGCAATTTTTCTTCATTTTTATCAAATTCTCTATTTAAGCCTAATACTGCTCTAATTTTTTCTTTAATGTCATCAGGGTAGGGGATAACATATGCTTTTTTTCTTTCTAAAATATCAAGCCCGTCTGTTCGGATAAGTGCCAATTCAACTCCGCCAAAGGTAGATGTTCCCATAAGTCCCAAACAGTTTAGCCCTTTAATAACCATATAAAAAACACCTCTTTTATAATTGCATTATCAAATTATTATGCTAATATGCCATAGGTTTTAAGAATAAGGAAGTAAAAATGACAAGTTTTAAATCAGAATTTTTAAACATAATGGTTGAGCGTGGCTTTTACAACCAATGCACAAACGAACAAGGTTTTGATGAATACCTCGCAGAGTGTGAAAAAACAGGCACTCCAGCGGTGGGGTATCTCGGGTCTGACCCAACAGGAGATAGCTTGCATGTTGGACATATTGTGCCATTGATGATGTTACGCTGGTTTCAAAAATGTGGTCATAAACCTTTGACTTTAGTTGGTGGAGCAACGGCGCGTATTGGTGATCCGTCTGGTAAAGATAAACTTCGTCCTTTTTTAGATGAAGCAACTCTTCAACATAATGTTCAAGGCTTAAAAAAATCTTTCATGAAGTTTTTGAATTTTGGTGAAGGTAAAACAGACGCGCTAATGGTTGATAACTATGATTGGTTTAAAAATATAAATTATCTTGAGTTTTTACGAGATATTGGAACATGCTATTCTGTTAATCGTATGTTGACAATGGATAGTGTCAAAAGCCGTCTAGAACGTGAACAACCAATGTCTTTCTTAGAGTTTAATTATATGCTCCTGCAAGGATATGACTTTTGTGTTTTATTGCAAAAATATGGTTGTCGTGCGCAAATAGCTGGTGCAGACCAGTGGGGAAACATTGTTTCAGGAACAGAACTAGGTCGTCGTCGTTATGATACAGAGCTGTTTGGCTTTACTAGTCCGATTATCACCGATTCTTCAGGTAAAAAAATGGGAAAATCTGAAGGAAATGCCGTTTGGATTAACGAAGATAAACTACCTGCATATAACTACTTCCAATATTTTCGCAATATTGGTGATGCAGAAGTTGGTAAATGTTTGCGTATATTTACAGACCTGCCAATGGACGAAGTACGTCGTTTAGAAGTTCTGCAAGATAAAGAAATTAACGAAGCAAAGAAAATTTTAGCTTTTGAAGCCACAAAAATTTGCCGTGGGGAAGCAGAGGCGAAAGCAGCCCTTGAAACAGCCACCAAAACCTTTGAAAAAGGCGCAATCGGTGATGATTTGCCAACAATTAACGGTTCAAAAGATGGGGTAGGGGTGTTAGATGCTTTTGTTTCTTTGGGGTTTGTTTCAAGCAAAGGCGAAGCTCGTCGCTTAATCAAACAAGCAGGCTTAAAGCTAAACGATAACGTAATAACAGATGAAAACTATATCATCACCGAAAAAGACCAAGTTGATGGAAATATCAAGCTTTCACAAGGTAAAAAGAAACATGGCCTTTTGGTTTTGCAATAATGTAATTGGGCGATAAAAAGTCGCAAATACCTAAAAACAATCCCCATATTATAAGATATGGGGATTGTTTTATTCGCTAGTCAAATCAATAAGCCTATCCAAACTATTAGTTTCTTTTTTATCATATCCCTTTTTTTCGGTTGGAGTAATCTCAGTTTTTTTCTGAGGTTGTTTATCTGATTTAACCTCTGGTTTCACTAGTTTCTCAAACATCTCATTCATCTGTTTTTGATCTAATTCTGAAGGCAAGTTTTCTTGCTGTTGTGTTTTCTCTTGAGGAGTCTGTTTCTCTTTTTTCTTCTCTGCCTTATTTAAGTCTTCAACAGATTTTATTGTGTCTTGTATAAACTTTTTAGGAAGCATTTTTTCGATTAAATTAGAACACCCTTCAGCCATCATAAAATATTTAGATTCTTTCAAAGGACCTTCTTTAAGTTCTTCTGGTAATGTAATCTTAACAACCAGAAAGCAAAAACCCAAAAGTAAAACAGCGCGCAAAAAGCCAAAAAGCAAACCAAACAATCTATCCATAAAACATAATGTACTCGCACGCACTTTAACAATAAGTTTATCTGTGCTGATAATCCATATCGCATAAAAAATAGCCATAATTAGTAAAACAACCACAACATAAGAAAGTGTTTTGCTTTCAACATATTTATTCATCCAAGGAGATAAAAGAGGTGCTAAATAGGCACATAATGCAAGAAATAAAATCATTCCCAAAATAGACAACACTTCCTTAACAAAACCACGCACAAATGCAACCAGCATGGAAACCGCAATACCAATTAAAATAATGACGTCCACATTGTTTAATGGTTCCATAAGTTATCTCCTTTTTATCAGCTAAATCTAGAAATTAAACGTTGAACATTGCCAATTTCGTGATAAGACATATCAGCAATAAGCTTTTGTTTTTTATCTTTATTAAAAGAATTTGGAATAATTGCATTGGTAAAGCCTAATTTTTGAGCTTCTTTTAAACGCAAATTAGGTTGACTAACCGCACGAATTTCACCAGAAAGTCCAATCTCGCCAAAAACAACCATATCAGCAGGTAAAGGCTTATTTGTCATGGAAGAAATAACTGCCATTGCCACAGCTAAATCTGCTGCTGGCTCAGTAATTTTTAGCCCTCCAGCAATATTCAAATAAACATCGTGAGTGCTAAAATTCATACCACAACGAGCCTCTAATACAGCCAAAACCATTGCCAAACGGTTAGAATCCCACCCAACAACGGCTCTTTTGGCTCCAGCATATCCACTATTTCCGACCAATGCCTGAATTTCAACCAATAATGGGCGAGAGCCTTCGATTCCAGCAAAAACACATGAACCTGAAATGCACCCCTGCCGTTCTGCTAAAAACAAGGCAGATGGATTCTCAACTTCAACCAAGCCATTGTCTTGCATCTCAAAAACACCGATTTCATCAGTTGCACCATATCTATTTTTAACAGCGCGCAAAATTCGAAAATGGTGTCCTCTATCTCCTTCAAAATAAAGAACAGTATCTACCATATGCTCTAAAACACGCGGTCCTGCAATAGCCCCTTGTTTTGTAACATGTCCAACTAAAAATAACGTAAAGCCCTTTTTCTTTGCAATTTTTATAAGTTCGTATGCCGCCGCTCGAACTTGAGCCACACTCCCAGGGGTAGATTCTACTTCATCAATATACATTGTCTGAATTGAATCAATAATAACAAGCGAGGGGCTTTCTTTTTCTAATGTGGCAATAATGTCTTTAACACTTGTGGTGCTTGCCAGCCGAACAGGTGAATCGGCTAATCCTAATCGTTTAGCGCGGATTCGCACTTGGTCAATAGCCCTGAAGAGTTGACTGGCGGGGGAAAGGTTGTGACCGCTATCATCTACCGTGATAAGGCTACTGATAAAGTAATTGAAGATCAGG
>CAZRHI010000024.1:0-13782 GCA_964599945.1 uncultured Acetobacter sp.
AGTGGCGACAGATAAGCACAAATACGGCAACCCAAAAGGATTGCCTATGAAATACACTGATTTTTCAGAAATCGCACCAAACAGCACAACCAACTTTGCAATGCTCTATTATGCCGCTATGCGCACCATGCGAAAATTAGAGGCCGCCATCCGCAAAACCAACAACGGCCGCCTTACCGGCCGTCAGGCCGGCCTCTTACTCCACCTCCAACATAAACTGGAACAGATGGTCGCGAACCATAAAACAACCCAGCGCAAAGATATATGGGACCGTCCCAGCGCGAAATACCCAACGTGTATCGTAATTGACCTAAAGGGGCCACAAGGCAACGTATTTTACCTGATTGGTCTGGCTAATCGTCTTGCAAAGGAACTTGGTCTCTCGGTCGAAGAAACCGCCGAATTCAAACGTGAACTCGCCAGCGCAAAAACCTACCGCACCCACCTAACCCTCCTCCACAAATTGTTTGGGGTTACGTTCGTTGGCGATTAACACGTAAGCCTTAGACTCTTACAAGTTTATATATTGTTTTTTCAGCTTTTATAAATCATACTACCTGGTATGAGCGATAAAACAAAATCTTTAAATATTGCAAATCATAAAGACCACTTTGTGCCTCAGGTCTATTTACGTAGATTTTTTGATAAATCTATAAACAAATTACATGTGTATGATAGACAGGAAAATAGATGGTTTGAGACATCCACCAAACATATATGTTTTGAATTAGGCTGGGATAAATTAGACCCAGAAGGCACAGATACATATTTATCAGATCATTTAAAAGCGCTAGAACCTTGTTTGTCGCCCTTTTTAACCGGTTTAAAACATGAACGGATATCCAACCATGATCGCTATTATTTTTCTATGTGGCTTGCTATCTTGTTCACCATGTCGCCCACAAGAAAAGAATATGACTACTTATCGTTACAATTATTAGGGCAAAATATAGACCCAAATTCACAGGATTTGAATTTTGCGCTAAAAAAACGAAACTTGCAACAGGCCCGTAATATAGCGATGCTGTTATACGCCTACGATTGGCGGTTGACCTATAATTTTACAGACATCCCCTTTATAACTTGCGACTTCCCAGCGCATTATTTATGCTTAAATGACACGATTCCCCCACTATATCAACCGTTAGGAATCGCATTGGATCCACATACGTTTTTAAGGATATCTCCAAAACTTGTCGTTCAACCTGAAGTCTATCAACCTGGTTTTGACGATTTTACTAAAATACAATCCGGAGAAATGACCTACGGCAAAGTATCAAAACACTGGAAGTATGCTCAAAGGACTATTTCTAGGATCAATGAGATGGCTATTTGTAACACCAATCGCTTTATTATCTCTTCATATCTTGACGATGGTTTAAAACAATTCGTACAAAATCGCCGACACCGCCAAACCAAATTTCAACCAGTAGTTGCACAAACCCCAAACGCCCCAGTCGTCCAAACCAAGCTGACAAATAATTTTAACAACATCCCGTTGAGATTACCCAAGGATTTTTCAATCTACGACATTTAAGAATCATTTGGGCTACCCACATTTTGCAAGATTTGCTCAGCTACATTCAATCCTCTTAAATAATAAGTTATATTTTGTGTTAAGTCTCGAACTGTTTCTATATCTCCTATTTCCCATTTATCAATAGAAATTCCCTTATATTTCTGTTCTATTGTGCTTTTTTTTATAATAACCTCAAGAAGCGCAACATCAACATAATCTCCTTTTAATAATTTTGCATTTTGAAGGGCGTTATGCAATTTCGCATATATATAAAAATCTAATTTTTTTATCATTATCTTTTCCTTAAAAAAGAAATGACCTCACAACCGTGAGGTCATAAATATTTTACTTATTCTTTACAGAAGAGTGTAACATATCTCGCATCAAAAGTCAACAACATAAATATTTACTACAAGTTCTAATGTGCGACTTTTACATCCTCTAACCTTATTCCAAACCCTTTAAAGTGCTCAGGATCATTCTCATTTATAAAACTAAACAATGTTTGCACTTCCTCTTTCCCTGCCATATAACTAAAATCCCCGTTTTCTCCTATCACAGAATGAGAAAAAGCGTTACACATATTCAAAATAGACTGATATTTAATATTATCTCCTGCTCGTTTCTTTAGTTTAGAAAACAAATCACTATCCTTATCTATTTCTTTGAATCCAAGAAAAACCTCTAACGCACGTCTTATAAGATTACCGACTGTTACGTCTTTTTCATCCGTACCTCTTTGTAAGATCTCTTTCAAGTTTTCTATTATACTCATATATTCTGATGTGTGTTTTCTTACGTATTTCCCCGCCTTTTCTATTACAGAACCATTAACAACATTTTTTTTCAATTCAAACATACGCAATTTACTATTTGGGTCCTCATCACTAGCTTTAATATCGGCTCTTATAGAATCTCTAACTTTTGCAAAAAAGTAGAAATTGTGCGTGAGAAAAAATTTCTGTCCATAATCTTTCAAACTACTTACTACAAGATTTTGCACAGCGAATAAATTGTTGCTATCTAAACTAGATATAGGATCATCAATTACTATAATTTCGTCTTTTTTGTCTTCTGCAGATGAGGCTTCCAATGATACCAGAAAATAAAGAAATGCTATTATATTTTTTTCTCCCTCGCTAAGATTTTTGGCGGGAATATTAGAACCATCTTTAATTTTTCTTTCAAGCCGATATTCATTTTGTTCGGGCCTAATAGTAAATTCTAATCCGATATCTAATAATTGTGCCAACAATTTGTTAATGCGTTTAATATTTTCTTCCTGATTCTCTAAAGAAGCTCGTTTTACCTCTATATCCGCATCTATTTTTTCTAAACACACCCTAGTTTGCATTAAGGTCCGCTTTGCTTCTTCTACAAAATTATCTGCCGCGTCTATTTGTTCTTTGTTTTTTTGTATATAAAATCGGACAACAGTATCTTTACTTTGTTGTTTTATAGACTCGCGTTGTTTTACCAACGCGTTATTTACGTCTATGGCATTTTTCACGTTTGCGGAAGCCTTATTTAAAGCAACAACAACTTCCATCAATTTATCTTCTTTATCAAATTCTTGTATAATATCCTTATTTACGTTTTTTTCGGATATCTTTGCTAAAAATTCTCGTAATAATGATTCAAAGTCTTTAATTAAATCATCAAAAATTTGACGTTCTTTGTTATATACTTGATACAAATCACATGTAAGAAAAACACCTTCTGGCAATCCCGCAGCAATTCTACTAATAATTTCTATAGCTTCTTTTATTTCATTGTAATACAATCTTAATTGTTCTTCCTGTTTTTCAAAACAATCATCTTTTTTTATGAGTTTTTTGATTGTTTCCGCACGTTTTGTCCAAAGTTCACTAGATATAGTTTGTCCACAAAATTTACATATATCATGCTCATTATTATGTAACGCAACACCCTGTTCCAACCACTGAAGTACGCTCTCTGTTATTTGTACACTTTTACGTTGTATCGGTTTTTTTAACAACAAAAACATTGGTTTATACTTATCTATAGACAACAACTGACGAACTTTATCCAATTCGTCACAATATTTTTGTTCTATTTCTGGTCGCGGTTTTGCTATGTATATATGAGCTGCCTCATCTGCTTCTTTTTGTGTTATGATTTTTTCGTCTTTGTACTGTATAAAATCGTCTTTAAAGTGTTTTATCGTATACTGTGGTCCACTCTCAATATGTAAATACGCTCTTATTCTTGCTGCTATATCCTTTTTCAATTCCTCTGCCTTAGTAATATATCCATTCAATTTGACCTCATCTTTTAATTGTTTTTTCTCATCAAAATATGACGCTCTAGCTAGCTCAAGCTCTTCAATTTCTTTTTTTGTAACTATATTATGCTCGCCCAAAACAGCAAATAATTTTCGTGCTTTTCCTTTCTTTAGTTGTAAATTATTATCTATAAAATCTGTATTAAATACTTTTATTTTATTCTTAACAGTACTATCAGCGAAGCGTGTTATACTATCTGCATTGGAATTACACTTTATTGCTATTTCTCCGTCTGTAAAATCTACCACAGTTTCTTCTTCTGCATCCTTGATAACATTTTCTCCATTATTCAAACATTGCAATACACGAGTTAACGAAGTTTTTCCTGCTCCATTATAGCCATAAAATAAATTTACTTCAGAAAATTCCACCCCCACCCCAGGTTCAAAATTTTTAAACGGGCCTATTTTCTTTAATTTGATTATTTTATCTATCGTTGTTGACATATTTATTCTCTTTCTGCATATTTTCTTTTGTAAAACCGTATCTAGCGGTTCCTAAATGTCTTACAATTTCCGCAACAAGCTTATTAAAAGCGCCAACCCGTTCAATTGCAATTTGTGTATTTACAGGTTGCGTATCACGTCTAATATTCATCAAATATGCAAATAGCCCTTCTATGGCTTTGGCCTCTTTCTTTTTTAACAGTAATGCACAAACGCTCTGATGTTTTGCCATCCATTCTTGGACTATTATCGCCGTTTCTCTTGTACCATCAAAATCAGCAGCCACCTCGTCCAATCGCTGAATAAGATCCAATCTCTTCAAGAGTAATTGCTGACGTCCTTGGGCAAACATCAAGTAAACTTGGATCAGCGCAAAAAGTAGCAGCCCAAACCCACAGATCCAAGACGCATTTTGTTGTAAAAAAACAATCATTTTCATACCATTTTGCTACAAGCTACCGCTGTTAATTTAAATTCCATATATGTCTTTTTATATGCGCCTCATACCAGTCAACAGGGGCGCCTCCTTCTATTTGGTAAACTTCATCAAGACGTTGGTACAGGTCTTTATAAGTCAAGCCCGAAGCAAGTATGGCTTTTAAAACATCAATTTCTAGAGGTATTATTTTCATGCCGACTTGTGTCTGCATCTGGTCTGAGCGACTATAATATGTCGCATGCTTGCGCAAACGAAAATCTGAGATAACATTTGGATCCAAATGATTAGTAGCAAATATACAATAAGAGTAATTATTGCGAGTTCTTATTAAATGGTCCCCCAAGTGTCTAGACACAGGTTCCATTTCCATTCTGCGTTGGTTTGTGGCGTCAGCTAGAGTTGCTTCGATGAGAAGACAGTGTTGCGGATAGTAAGTGGAAGCTTCGTATTCATAAACGATATCCGCTTCTCCACCGGCAGCATGCGTTTTCGGTAATAAATCTGCGTCTAATGAGAGCTTCATATACTCCAGGACATTTCCTTTGCGCTCACTCACCTTATACCATAATACGCCTAGTACATATTCAAAAATAGTAGGAACATCAGCATTGTCCGTTACTGTTTCTTGAACAAGAGAATCGTTCCTTTCTTGAAATGCTGTCAACAGCTCTTGTAGTTTATCATCCGTAAACAGTTCATCTATCAAGAGATTAAATCTTCGTAATCTTTCATTTTTTATAATTTCTTTTGCTGAAATTAAATTATTAGCATTTGTCCCAAGTTCTTGATTGATTCCATCTAATATCGCCCTCTCGTTGATAGCTAAACACGGAGAAATCTGTTCTAAACATGTGATATTGTCCAGATTGTCATGCGCTTCAAATGCCGATTGATATAGGCAATCAGCAATGGGCACAAAGAAGCTTTTGGGGATAAGATCGAATTCGACCCTGTCATCATGGAACAATATTAAATCTGTAAGTTTAAAATATCTACGATTTAGATCAAAGTAGTCGTATAGCAAAGCTTTTGCTTTGCATACACGCATTACTTTGAAAAATGCCTTCTTTAAATCTGCTTCATCCTGTACAGAACTAAAAATGCACTCCTTTAAGACATTCTTTGGGTTTGCTTTAATAGTTTTTTTAGAATATTTGTTAAACAAAAGAGCCTTCCAATATTTTCCTGCTGTGTTGGATATGTTTCTAGTTGCTTGATATAACACAGGAATCTTGGAAACGTCTTTGTTCAGGAAAACGTCTTTCAGTGCTAAATATAATGGGTAATATGACTTATCATATTTTCTGCCATCATTCTTACTCTTGCGATTTAGGCCTATTTTACAAATCAGATCCTCGGTTACTATATTCTTCAGAAGAATAGTTTGCGCCTGTTGGTAATTATCCATTTTAATAAGTCGATTAAAAATAATATCTTCTATAGTCTCTTGTCCGGCTCGCAGTTTCTGGATGCCTTCAAGAATTTCCTGCGTTGTCTCTGGGCTTATGCATAATGGCAGTAAATACATGAATTCCTGGAACGAAAGATAACCTAGCTTGGATAACGCATACACAAAAACTATAAAAGGACGCACTATATCATTATCTACAACAGAGCTTGTTTTTAACAGCTGTTGTGTGAAAATCATGCTATCTTTTTGTATTTGGAAAATATTATCATCGTCAAAGCTGCCTTCTAGACTTATATTAAGTAATTTTCTGCCAACTGCCGTTAGGCGCCTATCTTTTGTTATCAATCCAATCTCAACCAGTCCGGATGTTTTTTCACGTGCATCTTTTGGTTTGTTTCGGGCTGTACCAACAATGAAACTTTTTTTATGCATATAGTCATAATATGCTGATTGAACTGCATTATTACCATTCCATACAACACCACTGTTTTCTGGCAAGTTCCAAAAATCGTTTAAGAGCAGAAGTTGCTGTTCTATGGTTTTATTGAAATTCTTGGTTCTGAAACTGGTTGTTCCAAGGTTCCAACAAAAACTTTTATATGGAATCGGCATACTAAACTTCCTTTTTAATAATTTATTATCAAAACTTCCTCACTAGAATCTGTCTTGTTCTTAGTGTGATAACTAGAGTTTGCATATGTATATCTTAATGGAATTACTTTGTATTTGTCAATGTTAATACTGAGCCACTGTAACAGGATACTATTTTCTTTCCCCTTACTTCTCAACACATTAGAAAGCGCAAACCTTATTCCATTTTGATGAAGCCTGTCCAGAAACTTTAGGAGCTCTTTTTCTGTTTGACCGTTCCAACCGCCTTGCTCATTATATGTGGCACAAGTAATTAAATATGGTGGGTCTATATACACAAAATCATCTGATTTTAATGCTTCTATATCAAAATCACGAAAATCTTTACACATAAACCGACACTCTTGCTCATGCAATCTATCGATGAAAGTAGATAGCTTTGTCGCCATATTGGAATTAAAGTCTCTTTTCCCAACAGGTAAGTTAAAATCGCCATGCGCGTTAAAACGTATCTGATTATTAAATGCATAAACAATCAAAACATATAAGACCACATAATAGTAATAGTCTTCGTTTAACTTAGTATTAAAATCGTCACGAAGTTTCAGAAATTTATCTTTATTGTATGGTCCCAAGCCAGTACTACTGTCGCAACCATAATGATCGTATCCATGCAAGCTAACGAGTGACAGCTCATACTTGTCTATTATTTGATATACCCAGTCAAATATGGCTTTTTTATCAAGATTCTTTAGTGTGTTATACAGATAAATAAGCTCTCTGTTGAGGTCATTATATATCACAGAATTAGCTTGTACATTTATTCCGACATTACAGCCACCACAAAACAGATCCACAAAAGTGTTTATCTTTTTTGGAAACAGTGGAAGAATCTGCGACAAAAGCTTTGCCTTTCCGCCAGTATAATTAAGAGGAGATTGTATGAAAGGCAATTATGTTCCTTTTGGATAGCATGTACATAAGAACAATCTCTCCTCATTGTCTTCTATATCGGATTTTCCTGTTGTAAACGCTTTATATTTTGTGGAAAATACTTTAACCGTCCCTTTGGCACTCAGAATACGCATAATATCTTCATCTGATATTTTTGCGTTAGATCGGTCGTTGCCCTTTTGGGACATGTTATTATATGATAACAATATGTATTTTGCATTTATATTTCGAATTAGATCTTCAAAAGATTTAGTTGCCTGGTTAGTACAATACTTACTTTTTATATTAGAACGATCCATTTTCTTGGCGACACCATATACTTTTGGTTTCTCCCATTTTGCAACATTTTCAAGCAAATGGTAAGCATCGCAATATTGTCTGGAATTATATGGCGGATCTATGTATACCAAATCTGCATATATGTCCTTTACCAACTGATTGGCATCAAGATTAAAACATTTGTTGAGCTTATTATTCGTTTTAGGCGCAAGTGGCACATATAGCTCTAAAGCACAGTCGTAAGAGCTACCTTTTCTATAGGCATCATAGTGGCCACATGTCTGAGCTATTTTATCCATCGCATACAGTAAAGATGTAATTAGAATAGCTCGCTCCCTTTTGTTTATGAGCTTTTGCTTAAATAGTCGTTCAATATCGTTGCGTATATAGCCGATCTTTGAGCAGTCTTTTTTACTAAAATATGTATCAGCAAAATTTTGTGTCATATAGTTGGATCTGCACAAATCAATAGCATTATATTGTTTTATCAGATCTGTAATTTTTTTCTTGCTATAAGACTCTGCTCCAAACCAAGCATAGTTGCAGATATAATTACTATACATCAAATCATTTGTGATTATATTAAGTTTATCACAAAAAGCGGACGAAACAGCACCAGTTCCCGCAAAAACATCCGCTAGCGAAGTAATCCCCGGACATTCCTTAGCAACAACACTGCTAATAAATGGCAACAATTTGTATTTGTTGCCCAAATAACGCCTGTTGTTAATTTTGGACGTTTTATAGTCCTGCATGTTCTTCCCCTTTCATAGCAAAATTTAGAACAAAACAGATGTATAAGTCAAGAAACTAAAAATATTTGATCACAAACTATGTTCCGTCCAAAAGATACTAATTTATTGACATTTTTTGAATTTCTGCTTGTATTATCAAGTTTAATTTTAGCACAACCGTACCACACAAATGCATAAAACAAGCCAAAAAAAAACAACAGATCAATATAAAAATCTTAAACACTCCTGGAGAAGTACCGGTTACGTAATTCTTCAAGCGTGTTTCCATCTTCGGTTAAAAAATAGTCCCACCCATTCCTTGAACCGTCCAGAACGAACCCTGCTGCTGCACTGATACTAGAAAAAGAATACTCTCTAATAAACTTTGCCTTTCCGTTCTCTGTTGGCTGTATTATAGACTCTTCCAATAAATCATTGTAAAGTTCCACATGTGATTCTATTTTAGATTCTGAACTATCTAGACACTGAGAGTTGGGCAATATAGTAACCATTCCGTCTTCAAACAACACCGCATCCACAACAATCCCTTCCGTCGTTGGTTTTAACTTTATACTCCAGCTCCTTTGTTGCATAGCGGACTCTCTATACTTATATAACTCTTTGATTCTGGCTATAATTTTTTTCGTCCTTTCTTTAACTGTCTCTGAATTCCACTCTGGCAATTCTAATAACTCCATATTCAACTTTAGATGGCCAGTTTCTGCCAATATCCTCTTTTTATCCATGTCGGCTTTAGGATCTACCCATGGCCGATTGCTCATTTTAGAGTTATCTAAGCCTGAGGCTAAAGTTAAATTGCCTATTAAATTAACATAATCGTCATACTGTCCATCAATTATTTTGTTCTGCCAATACGGTGTTGGGGTTTGCGGCAACAAGTGTTCCACGCTCAAATCTTTCAGATTTCTTATCTCTATACTGTTACCAAAATTCTCCATTTTTTCCAAAACATACCTTGTTGCATCATTTGTATATGCATTATTATGACTTAATGCTTCCTCTAACTCTTTGTCACTTGGCATTTTTAATGTGTTATTCTTGTTTTTGTTCACCAGACAATACGTTGTACACTCTAACAAAGATTGTCCCGTTTCCTGTGCATAATTCAGTACATTTCTTAACAAAGAGGGAAATAATCTTGTTATATGGCTTGTTGGTTTCTCACATAAGGCTCTACGTACTAAGTATGTATCAATTAAATCTATAATTTCATTGAAATCTGCAGCGGATAATTTATCGGTATCTGTTGCGTGCATGCGGTACATTTCCATCAAAAACGGCGCCGGCATAACGGACTTATTCTTTCTATACCAAGTCAACGCAGGTAATTCCGCGACGGCACTATCATTAACGTAAATATTATAATAATAGCTAGCATACTGCAAAATATCTTTCAATATGCTTTCTCGTACAGTGATCGCATATGTTCTTTCGGTATTTTCTGCTTTCTTTATTTCTTGGTTTTGCCAATTTTTGAACACAGAATAAACGTCATCTTTCTTTATCAGTTCATATTTTTTAATTGATAAATAAAATCTAAAAAATTCACTTATGTTTGAACTTGTGCGCAATTTATTTTCTAAAACTTCCCAATATTGACTATAAAACCTTTCCTGGTCTTCATTTGTCAAATCCATTAACAAAAAGTTTCTTATTAAGTCTGAAGAAGAAAGTTCGACTCCTGTAGAGTTTATACTTTCAAATATTTGTTGGGCATTATCAGTATACTCTAACGGTATGTAGACAATTTGAAATTTATTTAGAGCCGCCAGAAGATCGTCAATTGATAGACTGTCAGTAATTTTTGAATCGAAGTATTTGCGTATGTATTCATAATTCTTATAACAATTTGTACTCTTTTCAACCTCAGATATATCTTCTATACGATCCGAAGCAATTTTTTGATACACTCCGTCCTCTGATATAATCGGCTTCAACCTGAATTTCGTAGATTGTTCCCCAACAGGATTTGTTAAATATACACTTTCTATTTCTTGAGCTTTTCCGGTATCTCCTCTTTCTTTTGCTACAGATTTTAAAGCTTGCAGCATTAAAAATAAAGTTGTAAGTCTTTGTTGCCCATCAACAACAGACCATTCTCTAAATGTGCCTGTTATCCCTTTTTCAATATAAATAATAATTCCAACAAAGTGTGTATTGGTTTTGCCAGATAACAAGTTGTCATAGTCTTCCAATAATTGCTTAACTTGTTTATTTGCTAACCACGTATATTTACGTTGATAAACAGGAATTACGAATTGAGATCCCACACTGGTTCTGATTAACTCCATTATACTGGTTCTCTGTGGTGCCGGCATGAACATACTCCTATAAAGCACAAAAATTTTGTATGAGTTTAGGAGAATTTGTTCAAAATGTCAATAAACACCTAATAACTTTTACTTTAATAGTTGTGGATTTTTGGCAATGTTTTCATATTTTTTGGCTCTTTTTATGTCATTATCGTCAGAACCATGTTCTTTTTGTAATTTTTTCGCTTCTTCCTTCTGTTGTCTCAATGGTTGCAGCAATTCTTCCAACCACGGCTTTACGTGAGAATAATAAAAATGGTTATTAAGAAAATCGCGTTCCGTCAAGGCTAATATTTCCTTTATACAATTATCTATATTTTTATACAAATCGGCGTAAGTTTGCGCCGTTGTTGCAGATAGTGCTACTAAATTATCAAATTCTATAGGCACGTCAAACCTGTACTTTATTTGATTCAATTCATGATGAGCGGGGTGACTTCCAAATATTCGTATTCTTGGGTTTCCTTGATCGTTTGTATAGATATTATCTGTACCATATTTAATGTCGACACTCTGCCCCCACGTTACCGCTTTCTGTTTGTGCAAATGATTGATCAAAGTGTACGCCAGCAATTTACACCTTATAGGCTCGTTGTAATTATTGCAGAAAAATTTAGCTTTTTTGATTATTTCCACTGTTTCTCGGTATGAAAAACCACAGCTTCTAGCATATTCTGCAATCCATTTCTGTAATTCAGTAATGCTATTAAAATCGTTACCTTCATAAACCAGATTTTTTGTAAACTCTTTCTTGGTTATACGATCTGTGCAGATCTTTTCATAATTCAAATTTGGGATATCAATAATTTCGTTAAAAAACTTTTGCAAATAGTCCTCTTTATTGCCAAGTTTGTGTTGCGCTTCGCTAGAAATTTGATAAAAAGCATCCACACAAATGCGTAACCTGTTTTGGTTTATCGGCATAACAACGATTAAACCTTCTATATCAAAAAAATGTTTAACTGCTTCTAAAGTTTTAATTGCAAAATCAGGTCTACATCTATCCAGATCGTCGACAATAAAAATCAATTTTTTATGTGGCAATAGTTTTATATATTCTGCCAATTGTGATTTGGCATTTTGCAGAATATCAACTGGTAGATCTAATTTGTTCAAATTGTCGACAAACTCATCTAAACGGGTCGCGGCATTGACTGATAAGCCGGCTAACTGCCCCCCTATATTGATTTCTGTTGAACGAACCCACGAAGACAACAATTTCCGTATAATCTGAAAAGTGTTTGGTTTTATAATTTCTTGTTCTTGTTTTACCAGCAGTGCTATTTGTTCAACAAAAATACTCAATGGATCGTCTTTATAATCGTTTTCCCACGCGCTGAAATACAACGTTCTTATTTTTTTATGCATTTGTACTGCAAAGCGTGTTGAAAAATGCGTTTTACCAGTCCCGTATCCTCCATCTAGGCCAATTACATACGGAGTGTCCACATTTTGTAAAAATATCTGTAGTTGATTTGCAAAATCCACTATTTCTGGTGCAGTATCGTTCCATAAACTTTTTTTGGTTTTATATTTCTTGTTTAATGCGTCTTGCGATAGTCTAAAAATATTTGCCACATCTTTCATGTCTTTTTCTCCGATTTTATTATTTTTCTATTCCAACCATGAATGATTTTTTTATGTTTGTAAAGACCCGATTTTTTGGTGATTTTGGATATAGATAGTTTTAGATTGGTTGCGGTGGATTCGTGGTGAAATTTACGGATATTTTTGGATGCAACTATATTAAGACACATTTAAACCGCCCGGCGTAATTTTTCAACAGGTTTTCAACAAAATGTTCCGCACTACTACTTTCACTTACTGTTACAATTATGTTTATTATTATATTACTTTATTCTTTTTCTTTCTACTTACTATTACCTCCGATATCGGATAGGTTTATGTTCACAAGGTGCGAACACCTCTGTCACATGTTCGAACTTAACTATTTGATATTTCTATATAAGTTATCAAAAGCGCGAACTGCGAACAGCTTTTTTAGTTCTGTGTGTGACGAGGTGTTTTGCTCGCCGTTACCCTCAATCTAGAATATCCCGTCACAGAACCTATTTGTTTTTAATTATTTGATTTTAGCCGCAAATCGCATTCGCCACATTATTGATGGCGCGGTAGGTGCTGCTGTCCATGATGTGGGTATAGCCCTCGGTCGTGGTGATACGGCTGTGGCCGGCCGCCTCTTTCATCGCCGCCATATTTTCACCGATGTTTGCGCCCATGCTGATGAACGAGTGGCGCAGGTCATGTATGCGCATATGCGGCAGCCCGGCGTATTTTAATGCCCATTCAAACGGTTTTCGGATGTTATTGATTGGTCTGGCGATATTTCCGATGCCTGGGAACACATATTGACTGCCGAGTTCCTCGGCCTCGTCCAGCGCAGTTTTCAGATATGGTATCACCGCGTCCGACAGTTTTACATCCCGGGCGCCGGTCTTGCTGTCCTTCAGATGTATCACCTTGTGCATTAGAACAACCTCGTCCACTTCCAGACCTGTAATTTCGGACGCGCGACACCCGGTCAGCATCAGCACGCGCAATGCGTTAAACAGACGCGGATGCATGTCTGTAACGCGCGGTCCGACGTCCAGCGCATGCGACAATGCACGATAGCCGTTCTGGTCCAGTATTTGTGGCTTATAGGTTTTATTCGCACCCTTGCGGACATATTTGCACGGGTTGGAATTGCGATCGACGTACTTGTACGACTCGCACCAGTCCCAGAAGCTGGACACCAGGGACAAGGCCT
>CAZRHI010000025.1:0-3497 GCA_964599945.1 uncultured Acetobacter sp.
AGCCTTGATTTTCCCAAGCCACTGTATATAAGAGGAGCAGACGCTTGTGTAAAATGAGCAAAAAATTATAGCTATGTTATAAATATGTGCTAGATTTTAAATGTATAATATTGTTTTATTGAAAGAGGTATATCGTGACTAGATCTGAGTTAATAGAAAGCGTTGCAAAAAAGAACCCAAATTTGATGATTGGGGAAATTGAACGTATTGTTAATGTTATTTTTTCAAGTATTACTGCGGCTTTGGCTAAAGGAGATAGAGTTGAATTTCGTGGATTTGGTGTTTTCTCTATTCATAAGCGCGCACCGCGAATCGCACAAAACCCAAGAACTGGTGATAAGGTGAAAATTGGCGATCGCAATATTGTGCATTTCAGAGTAGGTAAAGAATTGCACGAAAAATTGAACGAAAATTAAGTGTGAATTTTTTAGGAGACGGATATGTGGCTTTTGAAAACATTGATTGTTCTTCCTTTGTTGGTTTTGGTTGGTATCTTTTTGTTGCAGAACAATGAAATAGTTACGCTATGGCCTTTCCCTGATTCGAATGTTTCTCTTAGCGTGGTTTATTTTATGTTGTTATGTTTGGGGTATTTGTTTGGCAGATATGCCGCGTGGTCTGCTTACGCACCGCTTAGAGCGCAACTGCGTAAACAGAAAAAGGAAAATAAAATTCTTGCTAAGGAACGCGAAAGACTTAATACCGAACATGAAAAACTTAGTTTTGAACGTGAAAAGCTTAACCAACAAATAGCGTCTATGCAGGAAGAAACTTCAGATGTTAGCAAAAGTGGGTTTTCGTTAAATAAAAAGATTAAGGGGTGGTTTTCTAAGCCCTCTATAGAAGATAAATAATAACAAATAAAGTGAGGAACTTAAGATGAATTGGTTGACAGATATTGTAAGACCGAAGATTAAAAAAACCACTCCGAAAGAAATTTCTGACGATTTGTGGATTAAATGTCCTGAATGTGGGCAGATGCTGTTTTCAAAAGAGTTGAAACAGTCTTTGTATGTTTGTACAAAGTGTAATCATCATTTGCGTTTGTATGTTGACAAGCGTTTGAAACAACTGTTTGACGACGGAATTTATATGACGCTTTCGTTGCCTATGGTTAAAGAAGATCCTTTGAAGTTTAAGGATACGCAACGCTATGCGGATAGAATTAAGGTTTATCGTAAAAAAACTGGTAACAATGACGCGATTAAAGTTGGTGTTGGCAAAGTTGGTGGTGTAGATGCTGTTATTGGTGCTATGGACTTTTCTTTTATGGGGGGGTCTATGGGAACGGCTGTTGGCGAGGGAATCGTTTCAGCTGCTGAATATGCGTACGATCATGATTGTCCACTCATCATTGTTAGTGCTTCTGGTGGGGCGAGAATGCAGGAAGGTATGCTTTCGTTAATGCAAATGGCTCGAACCACGGCGGCGATTAACCGTTTGAAGGAAAAAGGTCTTCCTTATATCTCTATTTTCTCAGACCCGACGACTGGTGGTGTTTCGGCATCGTTTGCGATGATTGGTGATATTCATATTGCTGAACGTGGGGCGATGATTGGCTTTGCTGGTAAGCGTGTGATTGAGCAGACTATTCGAGAGAAATTGCCAGAGGGTTTCCAGACTGCGGAATACCTTAAAGAGCATGGTATGGTTGACATTGTGGTTGAGCGTAAAGAGCTTAAAGAAACAGTGGATAGAGTGTTATCGCTGTTGATGAGTAATGTTAACAAGGTGAGTGCTTAGGTTTAGTTTGTGTTTAAGTTTTGAAACGGGGCTTTTTAGCTCCGTTTTTTGTTGTGTGTGTTTGACGAAATAAATTTTGTTGCAAAACAGAAAAAAGCGGTTCTTGATTTGAGTCGCCTTTTTGTTTATCTAATATGTTGAATTAACTCTATTTCTTTTATATACTTACTAAAATATGCACATATGCGCAAAAAAAGTGCTTGCAAAATAAATTTAATTATACATATTAGTATGTATGTTTAATTTATTAGAGAGGTAAAAATGAAAAAAATTGTTTTGATTATGGCTTTGGTGATGAGTTTGTCTGCTCAAGCAAAGGCGGAATCTATTGTGGTGATTGATAGTGAAGGACGTGTTGTTCGACAGATGTTTACCGCTCCTTCAACATTTGATACACCCGTTGCAACAAATGTTCAAACAACAACAGTTGCAAACACAACTGCGCCAGTGGTGGCGACAACACCTCAGGTTATGGTTGTGCGCGAATCTCCTGTGGTGCAGAATAGTTATTACTATGATCGTGGGACTACCAATGCGCTTGTGGCGGCAGGTGTAACTTCTGCTGTTGTTGGTGGGGTGATTTATCATGGTTTTCGTCCGCATCATCATCGCCCAAGTAGACTTTTGGGTAAACCTCATCATGGACATCGGAGATAATATGAGATATTTGGGACTATACATTATTGCGATAATGTGTTTTGGGGTGAAATCATCTTTGGCTAATAGTTATCTGGAGATGATTACCGCCCCTCCAGAGGGCTATGAGCCACAAATTGCTTTGCCTCAAACAGTAGGGCATGCTCCTTTGTGGTATGATAGTCGAATACAAACATCTTCACCAGTGGTTACATCTTCATTGCCTAAATATTTGGCATGGAAGCGCGCTAAGGAAAATGAGGCTAATTTCAGGTATGTTCGTGATGATATGCAAAAGATGATATATTTTTTTAGTGGGGCATTTGTGGCTCGGGTTGCTTATGATATTTGGGGACCAGACCATAAACATCATCTGTTATTTAAATAAATTTTTGCTTATTTTTGCGTAAATTTGTTGCAACGCTTGACTTAATTGTTTTTAATCCCTAAATCTATGTAAGATAATAAATTTATGTAGAGGGTAAAATGAATTTTGATGATGAAAAGTTAGATGAAAACGTTGTTGATGAAGATATGCAAACAGAAGAAAACAACGCTGACGCACAGGAAACGGAATGCGCGGAAGAAACATCAGCTAGTCGGGAAAAACTTGAAGAAGATTTTAATAAATTAAAAAATGATTATATCCGTTTGTATGCTGAGATGGATAATATGAAAAAGCGCGCGCAACAAGAAACGGAAAAAACTATCAAGTTTGCTATTTCATCTTTTGCTAAAGAACTTTTAGGTGTGGCTGATAATATGGAGAGAGCTATTGCTGCAATGTCTGGCAATCAAGATGCTTGCGCGGAACTTTTAAAAGGGGTGGAACTTACTCAAAACGAACTTACCAAAGTTTTTGAAAAATTTGGTGTGAAACGCTTTAATCATATCGGGCAGAAGTTTGACCCGAACTTTGAACGTGTTGTTCAAGAAGTAGATGATCCCAAAGCAGAGGCAGGGACTATTTTGGCTGAACTCCAAGCTGGGTACACTATTCACGACCGTATCCTACGCGAGGCTATGGTTGTTGTTGCACGATAAATTGTGAATCAGCTCGCAGATGGAAGCCCCTCGTCGTCGCAACACGTACGTTTATGTACGCTTATGCTCCTTGG
>CAZRHI010000025.1:3597-13526 GCA_964599945.1 uncultured Acetobacter sp.
ACTGTCATATCGTCGAATGGAAGCCCCTCGTCGTCGCAACACGTACGTTTATGTACGCTTATGCTCCTTGGGGGACATCTGCGGCTGTTTCGCAATTTCTCGCACAACAAGTAACACGATAAGGCACTGTCATATCGTCGAATGGAAGCCCCTCGTCGTCGCAACACGTACGTTTATGTATGCTTATGCTCCTTGGGGGATATTTGTGATAGCACACACTTTCTCGCACTATGACTTTTGTTGGGCCTTGTGGTGATAGTGTAAGCTTGATGTCTGTTGGGCAGGGGCAGGTTTTTTTGCGGTGGCATGGGTGAGCCGTGGTGCTTTTTTCGTATTACTACTTTTTTAGTTGGAATAAAAAACGAAGGCTGTTATTTCTTCGGCTTTTCTTTTATATAATTTTTTATTTTGAGGGTGGTTCTTTATTGTTGGAACTTTACATTCTAAATATTTTAATTTAAAAGATTTTCTTAATAAATTTTAAACGGAGAAATCTTAAAAATAAAGTTTGAAATTTAAGATTTAATAAGATAATCTCGGGGATATGAAAAAGTTAGATATTTATATAATTAAACAGATTATGACTGGTTTTTTGTTGGTTGCATTGTCGTTGATGTCTATGCTATGGCTGACGCAATCGCTTAAATTTGTGGAGATGGTAACGAATAAAGGCTTGCCAGTATATTTGTTTGTGGAGATGACCTCGCTTTTGATGCCTCGGGTTTTTGGAATTTTATCTCCGATTGCGTTGTTTGTGGCGGTGATGTTTGTGTATAATCGATTGATTACGGATAGCGAGCTAATTGTGATGAAAGCGGTGGGCATAAGCTCGGTGGTGATTGCAAGAGCAGCTATTTTTGTTGGGATTATGATGTCGCTTTTTAACGTGTTTGTGTTAAATGTTGGGGTGCCGTTGGCGGAAAATAAGTTTCGTGAGTTAGAGTTTGAAGTTAAAAACAGTTTTACCAAGATGATGCTTCGTGAGGGGATGTTTACATCGTTTAAGGGGAATATGACCGTTTTTATTGATAAGTTTTTAGACGATGGAACAGTTAAGGGGATTTTGGTTAGCGATAGTAAAAAAGCAGATGAAAAAGTGGTTACTGTGGCAGAAACTGGAACTCTGGAATATACGGAAGTAGGTCCTAAAATCTTATTAAAAAATGGAACTAGACAAGTGATGAAACGGAAGAATGGGCAGTTCTCATCTATGCGGTTTGATGATTATGTGGTGGATTTTGGCGATGTTTCTAAAGCACGCAAAAAAGACAAAGGGGTTAGAGAAAAAAGTATCCGAGATTTATTTTTAGAAGCAGAAAACCCTAAGACAACGTCCAAAGAAGCTCGTCGCTTAAAGGCTGAGGCGCATCGGCGCATATTAACGCCAGTATATAATTTGATTTTTGCATTATTAGCTTGTACAGGGTTGTTAATTGCCAACTTTAATCGTCGGGGGCAGGGCAAAGTGATTATGATTTCGATTTTGGCGATGATTGCTGTGCAAGCACTTGATATGAGTTTTGCGAATATGGCACGCAAACATGAGTGGATTGTTTGTTTGATGTATGCAAATTGTTTTTTGCCGTTAGTAATTTGTAGCGTGCTTTTATATAAAACTCCAGTTTTTCATAAAAAGCGGAAACAGGAGATGACTGATGAAGCTTAAACCATATATTGTTTTATTAGCGGTGTTGTTGATTTCGCCGTTGGCCGAAGGGGCAAACGAGCCGTATGCAGGAGCGGTGGTTCGCAAAGAGAAAACAAAAACCCCGACATCAGATTTTCGCCCTGGAAATATGACAGATATTATGCCTTCGCTTTCTTCTAAAAAGAAACAAGAGCAAGATGTAGATATTTATTTTTCGGCAGATGAGTTAGTAACAAACGAGAATGAGGCGATAATTGAGGCGCGTGGAAATGTAATTGTTACACGTGAAAATATGGAACTTAAGGCTGATCGTTTGTGGTATGAACAAAAGAAAGATGTGATTACGGCGAAAGGTAATGTTGTTTTAACGGAAGCCGATGGTAGTGTGTTATATACTGATGAGATTAAGCTTACGGATAAGATGAGCAGAGCTGATGTTAACAAAGTTAAGGTTTTGATGCGAGATGAATCGCAGATTTGGGCTGATACGTTTGTGAAAAAGCCGAGCAATAATAAACAGATGCGTAATGCGTCATATACGGCTTGTGATATGTGTGAAGGGAAGTCGCCTTTGTGGCGGATTGAGGCTCGCAAAGTTAATTATGATGCGGCGGGGCAGAATATTAACTATAACGATGCGGTGTTACGCATTAAAGATGTTCCTGTGTTATATTTGCCCTTTTTAAGCCACCCTGCGCCAGAAGTTAAGCGGCGTTCTGGGTTTTTGATGACCTCGATGGGGAGTTCCTCTTATTTGGGGCAGTATTTGCAACCGACATATTTTTGGGATGTTTCTGACCATACGGATATTATTTTATCTCCGTATTTTTCAACAGATAGAGATGTTGTGTTTGGTGGGAAATATCGGCAATATTTTTATAATGGACATATTCAGGCGGAAGGCACATATCTGACTGATGATGGAAAAGATTATGATAAGGTAAAATATAAATCGTTTAATCGTCCAACACATCGTGGTAATTTGTTTGTTGGGGCGAGGTATGAGTTAAATGATTATTGGGTGGCTAATCTTGATTGGAAATATGTGTCTGATGTGTTTTATCTTAAAGATATGGATTTGCCTTATCGAGATGATGCATGGCTTACTTCTCGTTTGGCTTTTGAGCGTTTTCATGGGCGAGATTATGCGGCGATTGAGGGATATTACTACACGCTTACTAGTTATAGCTTGAAAGCTAGAAATGATGTGGAGTATCGTGATCGGATGAAAAATATGCCGACTGTTTTGCCGTTTATGGAATATGAAAATATTAGTTTACCAAGTTCTATTGGTTCTTATTTTAAGACTAATATTAGTTCGGCTTCGGTTTATCGAGAGAGTGATGAGGAAACACAAAGGCTTTCGATGATTAACTCGTGGGAATTGCCGTTTACTAGTCGATATGGTGAGCAATATAAATTTGTGGCATCGTTAAAATCTGATGTGTACCATGTGCAAGATTATCAATATTTGCCAAATCAAGAATATGACGGGACATTGGCTCGTATGTTTCCTCAAGTTGGGGTGGAGTGGCGGTTGCCATTTGTGCGTGCCACAGATACAACAAGACAGATTGTTGAGCCAGTTGTAGTGGCATCGTTTGCACCAAACAAGGGAAATGATGTTGAGAAAATTCCTGATGCGGATAGTGCTGATGCGGAATTTGACGATGCGAATATCTTGAGTCTTGACCGCTATGCGGGGTATGATAGAAATGATGATGGTAGTCGTGTTAGTTATGGGCTTAATTGGAGTTCGTATGGTAATATTATGGGCAGAACTTCTGCGTTTATTGCACAGACATATCAACTTTCTGATGATAGCTCTTTTATGCGGATGGTTAATGAGAAAGATAAGCTTTCGGATTATGTCGGACGTGTATATGCTAGTCCGAATAGATATTTAGATTTGAACTATCGTTTTAGGTTAGATAAGAAAAATTATGAACTTAAGTACAGTGAGTTAGGTGCGAGAGTGGGGAGTGATATATTTAATGTTTATTCTTCGTATATATATTTACAACCTAACCAAAATTCGTACTATACCTCAAAAGAGCGTAAAGAACTTTATTTTTCTGTTAATGCGAAGCTTACTAAAGATTGGTCTACGGGGGTTTATGAACGGATTGATTTGACTAAAGGTGGGGATTGGCTGGAGCATGGTGGGCATTTGACCTATGAAGATGAGTGTTTGAAGCTTTCTTTTGTTGCCAAGCAATATAATTATAATAATCCCAGTATGGACGATGATATGGAATTTGGCTTAACGTTTTTCTTTAAAACGTTAGGTGGTTTTGGCTCTAACTAAACAGGAGAGAAATGATATGATGAAGTTATTTGGCGTGTCGTTGGTATGTTTGTTTGCGACGTTTGAGGCAATGGCGGTCGATATTGATATGTCTCAGTTAGATAAAGAGTTACGTGGAGGAAATTCAAAGTCTATTATGTTTCGTCGGGGAAATATGAGTGAGGACGAGGAAACGATGCGTGAACAAGCGGAAGCTGAGGCACGCGCTCGCGCAGAAGAAGAATCTCGGATAAAAAAAGAACAGACGATATTTCGTCCGTATAATTTGTTTGGTAAAGGTTTGAAAGTTGTTGCAACCATTAACGGCGAGATGATTTCAAATAAAGATTTGCAAGAGAGGGCAAATTTATTTGCTTTAACAACGGGGATACAGATTAGCTCTAAAAATGAGAAAATGGTTTCTGAGAAAGTGTTACAAAACACAGTAGATGAGAAAATTAAATTGCAAGAGGCTGAAAAGCAAGGTGTTTATGTTTCTGAACAGGAGCTTAAAGAGGCATATCGGAATTTTGAAAAATCTAATGGTGTGCCAGCAGGAAAATTTGCAGCGGTGTTAAAAGAGTATCAGGTAAGCAAAGATGTTTTTATGAACCAGCTTAAGGCGAATTTGCTATGGAGCAAGTTGGTTAATCGGAAACAGGGGCAAGGTATATCTGTTTCAGAAAGAGAAGTTAAGGCAGAGCTTGAGCGGATTAAAAAAGACATGACCACACCGAAATATATGGTTTCAGAAATTGTGATTAAAAAGAAAGATGCTGAACATATTGAAGAGTTAGTAGAAATTTTGCGGAATGATCCACGGTTTGAGCTTTATGCAGCACAGTTTTCTCAAGCAGCAAGCGCACCTTCTGGTGGAAAGCTTGGTTGGGTGGCGGCAGGACAGTTAGCCGAACCATTGGATAAGGCAATTCGCAAGTTAAAAGAGGGCGGCGTATCTCCAGCTATTGCGTATCGGGCGGATTATTATATTTTTAAGCTTGATAGAGTGTATGATCCGAAAAAGGCAGAGCAGAAAATGCCTGATGATGAGGAAGTACGGAAGTTTATTCAAAACAGAAAAACAGACGAGCTTGCCAATAAATATATTCGTGATTTGCGCAATCGGGCAGTGGTGGAAAAGAAATTTTAGGACGAGATTTAGTGATGTTACCGCTTAGTACAAAAGAATTTGTTGAAAAATATGGCTTGATGGCGAAAAAGGCTTTGGGGCAGAATTTTTTGCTTGATAGTAATATTACTGATAAGATTGTTCGATTATCTATGCAGGGACAAAAGTTGGTTGATTTGAACAACGAGGCATTTGTGGAAGTTGGCCCTGGCCCAGGGGGATTAACACAGGCGGTGTTACGCCAAAATCCACAGAAGTTGACAGTTATTGAAATGGACGAGCGGTGTTTGGAAATTTTGGCGGAGATTAAAGCTTGTTATCCGCAGTTGGAAGTAAACTCTGGTGATGCGCTTCAATTTGGCTGGCATGAAAAAGCTATGAAAGAGGGGCGGTTTCATATCATTAGCAATTTGCCATATAATATTTCGGTGGTGTTGTTAACGGGGTGGTTGCAACATATTGAAGATTTCAAAAGTTTGACATTGATGTTTCAAAAAGAAGTTGCTGATAGGATTTTGGCAGAGTGCGGAACGAAGGATTATGGGAGGCTTTCGGTTATGGCACAGTTGCAATGTGATGTGATACGATTGTTTGATTTGCCACCAACTTGTTTTGTTCCAGCACCAAAGATATGGTCTTCTGTGTTATTGTTTATGCCAAAATCTGAACCTGTGCCAGCGGAGTTGCTTGCAAAAGTTGAGATGTTGACCGCAAAGGCTTTTGGACAAAGGCGCAAGATGATACGCCAAAGTCTTAAAGGTGTTGAAGGGATTATGGAACAACTGGAAGTCCTAGGGATTGACCCAACGTTTAGAGCCGAAGATTTGTCTGCTGAGCAGTTTCTTGATATAGCTAAAAGGCTAAATTAGTGGGTGGTGTGTTTAAATTTGTAAATTAAAGGTTATGTACTCTCCTGATATTAACATAATTTATAAGGAGAAAGATATGACTGAAGGTGTTAGATTTCCAACGTTAGCATTTATTACTGGTGGTGTGGGACAAGCCAATGAGGGTATTCCACCACAACCATTTGAAACATTTTGCTATGACTCTGCGTTGTTACAGGCTAAGGTTGAAAATTTTAATGTTATTCCATATACATCTGTTTTGCCAAAAGAGATTTTTGGAAACATTGTGCCTGTTGATAAGGTTGTGGACCAATTTAAGCATGGGGCTGTTTTGGAGGTGATTATGGCAGGAAACGGTGCAAGCCGTGATGACCATAAAGCTATTGCCACAGGGCTTGGTATTTGCTGGGGTAAAGACAAAAATGGCGAACTTATTGGTGGTTGGGCTGCGGAATATGTGGAATATTTTGATACCCAGATTGATGATGAAATTGCTAAAGGGCATGCAGAGATGTGGCTTAATAAGTCGTTGAACCACGAGCTAGAAATTCGTGGTGTTGAAAAGCATAGTGAATTTCAGTTGTATCATAACTATTTGAACATTGAACAACAGTTTGGCTATTGCTTAACAATGCTCGGGTTTTTGAACTTTGAACATGCGCCTGCGGCAAAAGTTTAAGCCAACTTTAACTAAAAAAATTTGGTTTATATTTAGTTAGAGGATTTGATAATGGCAAAACAGAAAAGTGTACAGATTACAACATCATCTCAGCCAAAAAGTGATAATACAGGTGGTAAGCTTGGGGTTATGGCTTTGGCTGGTGTGGTTGTCAGCTCTATGATTGGGGGGGGAATTTATAGTCTTCCTCAGAATATGGCGGCAGGGGCATCAGTTGGCGCAGTTATTTTAGCTTGGCTTATTACTGGTATTGGTGTATATTTTTTGGCGAATACGTTTCGTATTTTATCTGTGGTAAAACCTGATTTGACAGCAGGGATTTATATGTATAGCCGTGCTGGTTTTGGTCGGTATGTTGGGTTTACTATTGGTTGGTCGTATTGGCTGTGTCAGGTATGCGGCAATGTCGGTTATGCGGTGATTACGATGGATGCGCTTAATTATTTCTTCCCACCATATTTTGTGGGTGGAAATAATCTTTATTCGATTATTGGTGGTTCATTGCTCATTTGGGGCTTTAACGCATTAGTGTTGAGAGGTATCAAACAAGCGACAATCGTTAACCTCATCGGAACGGTGGCAAAAATTGTACCGCTGTTGTTCTTTATTGTGGTTACGATGATTTATTTTCATACGGATAAATTTTCGTTTGATTTTTGGGGCGAGAAAGAGCGTAGCCTCGGAGATTTATCTAAACAAATAGAGGGAACAATGCTTGTTACCTTATGGGCATTTATCGGTATTGAAGGCGCGGTGGTGATGTCTAAACATGCAAAAAATCCGAAATCTGTTGGAACGGCGACATTGCTTGGGTTTTCGGGGTGTTTGCTCATTTATGTATTACTTTCTGTTTTGCCATATGGCTTAATGACGCAAGAACAGCTTGCACGATTGCCGAATCCGTCTACGGCGGCGGTGCTAGAAACGGTGATTGGCAAATGGGGCGCATATATTATGAATATTGGCTTGCTTGTTTCTGTTTTGACAAGCTGGCTTGCATGGACAATGGTTACAGCGCAAATTCCGCAGGCAGCTGCTGAAAATGGAACTTTCCCGAAAGAGTTTACTCGAGAAAATGCTGCAAAAGCACCGTCTGTTTCATTATATGTTACAAGTTGTTTAATGCAGATATTTATGTTGATGGTGTATTTTTCGGGGAATGCGTGGAACACTATGCTTTCTATTACGAGCGTTATGGTGTTGCCAGCATATTTTGCGAGTGCGATGTATTTGTGGAAGCTTTGTGAAGATCATGAATATCCTGCAAACTTCTATATTCGTCGCAGTACTGCATTGTTTTCTGCTGTGTTTGGATCGTTTTATGCGTTGTGGTTGATTTATGCGGCAGGGTTGAACTATTTGTTAATGGCTTTGATTTTTATGGCGTTAGGAATTCCTGTATTTATCTATGCCAGACATCAAAGCGCACCAAACGAACCAGCTTTTACGGCAGGTGAACGCTTTACCGCAGGAGTTTTGATTGTGGCAGCGTTGTTTGCCATCTATGCGATGACAACAGGCGTCATTTAAGAAAAACGTGCTAAATCACGGTCATATCGTCGTGAGGAAGCCTGTCTTCGGTCGGGTCATGTAGGTTTACTACACTCCCCTCCCTTGCAGGGTTCACGGCGATAGCACCGCAATTTATCCCTTTTTTCTCAAGTCTATGAATGGTGGTGTTATATTGCTGGGTTTAGTATGATTTTCTATAAAAAAAGAAAGCTCTGTTTTGGGCAGGGCTTTCTTTGGAACACGTTTGTAAAGCTTAAATGTTTACAGCTCTACGGTATACATCAAGCAGTTGCTCTTGTTCATCACGGTCTGCTTGGTTCATCTTTCTTAATTTGATGAGGGTTTTCATAATTTTGGTATCGAATCCGACGCCTTTGGCCTCGGCATAAATATCACGAATATCAGAGGCAATCCCCTTCTTTTCTTCTTCTAAACGTTCAATACGTTCAATCAATGAGTTTAATCTGGTGCCGTCAATGCCGCCAACTTCAGTTTCTGACATCTTAATTTCTCCCGTAAATTTGGTTATTAACGAATCTTTTCGGGAAGCACTTTAGCAAAGATATTTTTTTTTGACAAGAAATAAATATCCTCCTCGTTAAGATAATAAGTTGTTAAACATTTTTGTTATATATGTTAGGAAGCGAAATATGGTTTGTAACTTTTGGAGAAATGATATGCCGAATACAACGCGCACGAAAATATTAGCAACATTAGGCCCCGCTTCGAATAGTGAGGAAAAAATAGGAAGTTTGATTGAGGCTGGTGTTGATGGGTTTAGGCTTAATTTTAGTCATGGAACGCATGAAGAACATCAAAAAACCTACGAGATTATTCGTGGTGTTGCGAAGAAAAAAAATATTCACACGGCGATTGTGGCAGATTTGCAGGGGCCGAAGCTTAGAATCGGTATGTTTAAAGAAGATAAGGTTACGCTTAAATCTGGGCAAGAGTTTACTTTGGATATGAAAAAAGAGTTGGGTGATGAAAAACGTGTTACGCTTCCTCATAAAGAAATTTTTGAAGCCCTAAAGGTTGGCGATAAGCTATTAGTTAATGACGGAAATATTATTCTTCGCGTGTTAAAGTGTAATAAAACCTCCGCTTTGACAGAAGTTGAAGTTGGTGGTGTTATCTCAGGACATAAAGGCGTTAATTTGCCAAATAGTTCGTTGAACATTTCTCCTTTGACGCCAAAAGATTTAGATGATTTGGATTTTGCTTTGAAACTTGGGGTGGATTGCGTTTGTTTGTCCTTTGTTCAGCGTGCTTCAGACATTAAAGAGGCGCGGAAAATTATCGGCAAAAAAGCATGGATTATCTCCAAACTTGAAAAACCACAAGTATTAGATGAGTTAGACGCGATTGTTAAAGCCTCTGATATGGTTATGGTGGCGCGCGGTGATTTGGGCGTGGAATGTCCGATTGTTACAGTGCCAGTGTTACAAAAGAGAATTGAGGCAAAATGTCGTCTGTATGGCAAGCCTGTTATTGTGGCAACACAGATGCTCGAATCGATGATTTCCGCACCTATGCCAACTAGAGCGGAAGTTTCTGATGTGGCAACTGCGGTATATGACGGATGCGATGTGGTGATGCTTTCAGCAGAAACCGCCGCGGGTCAATATCCAGTTGAAACCGTTAAAACCATGCGTGGCGTAATTGAAAATGTGGAAGCGGATCCTCGTTATTTTGAAAGTGTTAATCGGTTTGGTGAAATGGCATATTACAGCGATGAATCTCATGCCATTACTCATGCGGCAAGCGAAGTTGCACGGACGATGAACAAAGTGGCTTGTCTTGCAACATTTTCGGTTTCCGGTGCA
>CAZRHI010000026.1:0-13249 GCA_964599945.1 uncultured Acetobacter sp.
AATACGCATACACATAAAACGGCAAGAAGAAGAAATGCCCGATTTGCTCCCAAATGTGCGCCGAATGATCATCAACCACTACCGACGGCCCAAGGCTTGCTTTCATCTCTTCAAGCCAAATCTCATTTAAACGCTCAACCGTCAGCTCGCCTGCTTTCCGCTCATTATGCGCGCGTGTTTCAAAAAAGTGAAACGCAATCTGGCGAATAGCGGTGTTAATCATATCATTAACCTTCATCGCAAGAAGGGAAATCTTCTCTTCTTTAGTCTTGGCATTGTTAAGCATAGACTGGAACACCAGCATTTCGCCAAACACCGAAGCCACTTCTTCGGTCGTCATACGAGTTGTTTCATTGAGTAATCCGTTTTCACGTCTAAGCTGATGATGACACCCATGTCCAAGCTCATGCGCCAATGTCAACACATCATTACGCTTGCCGACAAAGTTTAACAATAAAAACGGATGCTCATCAACAATCGGACCAGAGCAGAAAGCTCCGCCACGTTTCCCTGCTTTCGGCGCAACATCAATCCATGGTTTATCAAAGAAATCCCGTGCCACCGCATGCAGTTTCGGCGAAAATTCATTATAGGCGTCAAGAACTGTTTTAACAGCCTCTTCCCAGCTATATTCTTTATCATCTTCAAACGGAAGAGGTGCATTTCTATCCCAATATTGAATTTTCTTAACCCCAAGCAACTTCGCTTTGAGTTTATAAAAACGCCACGCAATATTTTTGTAATTATCACGCACAGTCTCCGCCAAGCTCTCCACTGTTTCATCGCTCACTTCCTCAGAAAGGTTACGTGCAGACATCGGTAGCTTAAACCCACGCTTCTCATCTTCAACCGCCTTGTCTTTCATAATCATATTGTAGATATAACCAACCTGAAAGCTGTTTTCTTTAGAAACGCGGTTAATCTCTTTGCCTGCCTCTTCGCGCAAACTTGCGTCTGGACTCATGCAAAACTTGCCAATCTCTGCCTCATTATAGCTCTCTCCTCGAACGTTATAAGAAAGCCTGGACATAAACTCCTCATAAAAACGCACCCATGCCGAACCAGAAGTAACATCTTTTTCAAGTAAAGTCTTTTCAACTTCTTCAGAAAGCTCATAAGGTTTATATTTACGCAACCTTTTCAAATATGGTCTGTAAAATGCGATTCGTTCATCACTTAAAAGCTTTTTCTCTGCCGCTTGTGAAAGCTTGTTATATTCCAAACCAAAAAATACCAAATTTTTCCCCGAATCATTCAATGATTCTACCACTTTTTGATATAAGGCCGAAGCTTTAGGATTCGTCAACTGTGTCGTAGAATTAAGGCTAGCAAACCCACCAAGTGTGGAAGCAATACGATCAAGTTTCTCAACCTCTTTTAACGCCTCTAAAAACTCATCAGCACTAAGTTTTGCGACCTTTCCACGATATTTCGCTTCAAACTCTTTTGCTTTCTTAGCATATAGCGCAATGTCCTTATCAATCTTTTTATCTTCCGTTCCACTGTAATATTCACTCAAATCCCACTCGGGCAGTTTTTTAGTTTTCGTCATCAACATTCTCCTTAATTTCAATTTCATCATTTAGCAAAAAAGAATTTTCTCCCTCTTCCTCCTCATCAAGCAGATTTGCATTCATCAGCTCTTCAGAGATAGCCTCTCCTTCAACGGAATCATCTTGATCAAAGAAATAATTAGCCCAAGGCGTTTCCTGTCTCCCGTCAAGCCAAAGCAAAACACCATCACGCATCACCCCAGCATAACACAAATACCCCTCGCCCACAACTTTCATCACAGCCAAAAACCTCTTTTCAGCAGAAACTTCATTAAGTTCTACCGCCATATCGTATGTGCAACCGCTAAACCCTCTCATTTCTCTATCATTATGCGGAGCAATCGCCACCACAACCACAAACAGCAAAAATAAAATAATAAACAGTGCCAATAAGCCACCAAACCAATATTCTTTAATTTTTGTAGCCAACTTCTCTTTCCTTATAAAACATTTCAAGTTCTGCCAATTCTTCTCTGGTGTTTGCACTAGCCACTTCTTTAGGGTCGCCCTCTATAGCTGTGCATTTAAGCCCCAGCTCACGTGCCACTTTCACTGCATCGGTAAGATAATACTCTTTTGCCGCGTTTTCATTATCAATTTTACTCAAAATATCAAATAAATACCTGCCGTCAAAGCCCATACATCCCGAGTTGCAAAAACCAATTTGCCGCTCTTCTTCTGTGGCATCCTTATATTCCACAATTCCTAAAAGTTCCGTCCCGTTCATCTTAAGCCTGCCATATCGCCCTGCGTCTTTCGGACGAAATCCCAACACTGCCACAGCATACCCTTCTTTAATTTTCTGTGTAGCTTTCAAAAATGTCTGCGAGGTAATTAACGGTGTGTCACCAAAAACAACTAAAACAGCCCCCTCAAACCCTTGCAAAACATCTTTCGCACACATAACCGCATGCCCCGTTCCCAGTTGTTCCTTTTGTATGGCGGTTTTATGAGGAGCAGTTTCTTTTTCAACCATTTCGCCTTCTGGTGAAATCACTGTAACAATTTGAGAAGTTCCCATACTCTCCAAAGTTTCAACAATATGTTTAATCATCGGCTTTCCACACACAGGCATCATCACCTTTGGCAAATCAGATTTCATGCGTGTACCTTTACCAGCCCCTAAAATAATTGCTGCGATATTTTCTTTGGTCATAATTTATCCTCTTCAAAAAATTAACTTCTTGTCTTTATCATAAAACATATTTATACTCCTACCATAAATGCTGATATTTCGCAACCATGAAGGAAAAGATATGAAGAAGTTTTTTGCATCTGTGCTATTTACAATATTTACTTTTTCCCCAGACACCACCTTGTCTAGCGTAAGAAACGCTGCAGACATGGATAGCGCCCCCACCGTCTTGCCCCAAGCAAATCGCGAGGAACAACTGGAAAAACTATATCAAGAACTTCCAGACTTATCAGACACAGAAGCCGTCAGCAAATATCTGCAAAAGCGTCTAGCTGTTGTCCAAAAGGCAGACATCCCCGCAGATGAAATCATGAACCCGTCTTCCACAAGTATTGTTGATACTGAAGAACTCCAAAAAAAGCAAAAAACAACCATTTCCGCCTATGAACGCATTTATCAAGATAGCATAAACAAAGCCACCGCCGAAGGGACACTTAATCAAAATGTGGAAATTGACGGTGTTTTTTATCGCCTCAAGGAAGATAACACCACAACCGCTCCCTTTGTTCCAGACTTTCCATATGTAACAATCAAGCTTTCAAATAATCGAGAAATCTTAGCCCCTGCGGAAGAACACATCGCCTATATGCTAACCACCCTAAACATAGAACCAACTGGCTTATTGCGCGTTACCGAAGAGTTTGTCTTTGTTTCAAACAACGAAGATTTTCCAGAAGGTTTTTTCCGTATCTTTCCAAAATATGCGTATTCTATTGCTGGTGAAAAACGTAAACTTGACTTAACACTCGATTCGGTTACTATAAACAATCAAGAAATCCCCTACCAAATCACCGAAATTGGTAATTTCTTACACATCGAGCCACGCCACCCCTTAGACCTCCCCTCAGGCATATATACCTATCGTTTTAATTATCTGATAGACAGAGCCGTTTGGTTCTATGACGGATATGACGAGCTATATTGGGACATTACTGGTCGCACCATAAAAAACGTGATAGGCTCTACCAACGCGATTGTCATATTGCCAACAGGCAAGAAATTCTTAGAGCAGAACGCCTTTGTTAGCACCAAAGAAGGCTTAAAGCCCACCCGAACCACAATCACCGCCCTCTCAGAAAACTCTCTTGGCTTTGCAGATACCGAAGCCTTAGCCGTTGGCGATGACATCCACCTCCTCATCCGCTTAGAAAAAGGGACGATTGTTCCCCCAGATTTTGCAAAAAAATATATGTGGTATATCCATGACCACGGCGCAGTATTATTTGCCCTATTAGCTCTCATTGCGATATTCATTTCATATAAAATTTCCTCAACCCAACTTCGTCGCAATCAAGATAAAATTAGAGTAAACTTGAAAAAGACCCCAGCCATGTTTCGTTTGTTAAATGCAAACACTTTTGATGTGCGCTCTTTTGGAGCAGAAATCTTGAACCTCTGCGCCAAAGGCATTCTTGAATTACAAAAAAGAAACGACAATGTTGTTTTGTTTAAAAAAACAGATAACCTAAAAAAGCTAACCAAACCTGAACAGAAATTTGTTAACACTCTATTTCCTAATACTGAAACAACACTTATCGCCGCACCAGAATCACACCTAAAGTTAAACCGAGCTTATAATTATCTCAAAAAACAAACCTACCGCCGTTTCAATCTTTATAAGCTACAATTAAATGGCTTATACCTCATCTTTAGTATCTCCATGTTGCTTTGTGGCATTATTGGTGCCTCAAGCATAGCGGTCAACCCGTGGCACACATTTTGGGTCATCTTTGTATGTTCCTTGTTAATCGCCATAGGTCTAGGCTTTTTAACCCATAAATACAAAAACAAATATATCGACATCTCGCTAAAAGCTCTCCTTTCTGTTGAATTATTAACCATTAGTGGCTGGATGGCGATTTACACATCAAATCTATATGCGGTCATCATTGTTTTAACCATGGGGCTAATCATCTCATATTTCAAACTATTCTCTCGCCGAAGTGGTTTATTACGCAACAAAATCAAAGAAACAGAAGACCTTAAAACTTATTTACAAAAAAACACCGAACTAACTCAAACAAGCAGAGATTTTGATACCAAAATCCCTTACATTTTCGCTTTCGGACTTGAAGGCAGTTATAAAGAAACCGACGCGTTTTCTCTAATCAACTGCATCACACAACAAATAAAACCTAACAAGTAGAGGAAAAAACATGAAAGGTATTATATTAGCTGGCGGTTCAGGGACTAGGCTTTACCCCCTAACCCAATGTGTTTCCAAACAACTCTTAGCGGTTTATGACAAACCGATGATATACTATCCACTCTCTGTCTTGATGTTGTTTGGCATAAAAGAAATACTCATTATCTCCACCCCCCAAGACACACCAAATATTGAACGTTTATTAGGCGATGGCAAAGACCTAGGTTTGTCTTTATCCTATAAGGTTCAAGACCAACCAAACGGCATCGCCGAAGCCTTCATCTTGGGCAAAGAGTTCATTAACAACGATAAAGTCTGCTTAATCTTAGGAGATAATATTTTTTATATCCAATCACAAATGAAAGCATATCGTTCGATTGTTCAAGAAGAAAACAACTGCGCCACAGTGTTTGGCTACCATGTATCAGACCCCGAACGCTTTGGTGTGATTGAGTTTGATAAAGAAAAGCACGTTAAATCAATCGAAGAAAAACCCAAAAAACCAAAGTCTAATTATGCGGTAACTGGCTTATATTTCTACCCCTCCGATGTAACACAAAAGGCTGAAACCCTCACACCATCTGCCCGTGGCGAGTTAGAAATCACAGATTTAAATAAGCTCTACCTAAAAGAAAAACGCCTAAACGTTATCCCCTTAAAACGAGGCAATGCATGGCTAGACGCAGGAACGCCTGATAGCTTAATGGAATCATCTCAATTTGTACAAATTATCGAACAACGCCAAGGCTTAAAGCTCGCCTGTATCGAAGAAATAGCTTTCCGCCAAGGTTTTATTGATAATACTCAAATGCAAAACCTAATTAACCGCCTAAAAGACGGCGTTCCATATAAAGCATATTTACAAAAAGTATACGAGGAAAATCATGATCTTTACTAAAACCAAATTAGAGGGTGTTTATATCCTCACCCCACGCATATTCACCGATACGCGTGGCTACTTCTTTGAAAGCTACAATCAACAAGAGTTTGAGAAAAATGGTCTGCACTATAACTTTGTGCAAGATAATCAATCTTTTTCAAGCTACGGAACAATCCGCGGACTACACTTCCAAAAAGGCGAACACGCACAGGCAAAACTCGTCCGTGTTATCTCTGGAGAAGTTTTAGATGTGGCGGTAGATATTCGCCGTAATTCCCCAACCTATGGCGAGCATGTGGCAGTCCACCTCTCTGGTGAAAACGGACAACAGCTCCTAATCCCCAGAGGTTTTGCCCATGGCTTTTCCGTGTTGTCCAAAACAGCCATTTTCGCCTATAAATGCGATAATTTTTATTGCAAAGAAGCCGAAGGCGGATTGTGTGTAAATGATCCAACCTTAAGGATAGATTGGCAAATAGATAAAACCAAAGCCAATGTTTTAGAACGAGATTTAAACCACCCACTGTTAAAGGATTTAGAGCCATGTTTTTAGTAACAGGATGTAACGGACAACTAGGCACCGCTCTTCAGACACTCTTAAAAGACAAAGCGGTTTATATTGACCGTGAAACACTAGATTTGACCGATGAAGAAGCCGTCAAAAACTATCTTACCGCACATAATTTTGAAGCAATCATTAACTGTGCCGCATATACCGCTGTGGATAAAGCAGAAAGTGATGAAGAAAACGCATATAAAGTAAATGCGTTAGCCCCTCTCTATCTTGCAAAATACGGCAAAAAGCTAATCCACATCTCCACAGACTATGTGTTTAACGGTAAAAACCATAAACCTTATAACGAAGCAGATGAAACAAATCCCGTTTCGGTTTATGGCAAAACCAAGCGTGAAGGCGAATTAAACGTGTTAAAATATGCTGACACAGCAATCATCATCCGCACCGCTTGGTTATATTCCCCACATGGTGGAAATTTCGTAAAAACCATGCGCAAATTAGGCACGGAACGTCCAAGTTTAAATGTCGTGTTTGACCAGATTGGAAGTCCAACCAATGCTTATGACTTAGCCGAAGCCATTGTTGCCATTCTCCCTCAAATCAAATCAGGAGAAAAAGAAATTTTTCACTACACAAACGAAGGCGTAGCCTCTTGGTATGACTTTGCCAAAGAAATTATGACCCAATCTTTGCTAAAATGCGAAGTTTACCCCATAGAAAGCAAAGACTATCCCGTCCCTGCGCCTCGTCCGCACTATTCGGTTTTAAATAAAGCCAAAATCAAACAACGCTTTAATATTGAAATACCCCATTGGAAAGAAGGATTGATAAAATGTCTCAAACAATTTTAGTAACTGGTGGTGCTGGTTTTATTGGCGCAAACTTTATTCCATATTTTATGGAAAAACACCCAGACTACCGCATTGTAAATCTTGATAAATTAACCTATGCTGGTAATCTTGATAACCTAAAGGAAATAGAAAGAAACTCAAACTACACCTTTGTTCAAGGCGATATATGTGATGAAAAACTAGTCAATGAACTGTTTGACAAATACCAATTTACTGGTGTTATCCACTTTGCTGCCGAAAGCCATGTAGATAACTCAATTTCTGGTCCGCGTCCATTTATCAACACCAACCTAGTTGGCACATTTAACCTCTTAGAAAGCGCGCGAACACATTGGTTTGACGCTCCCAATACCCCGAAAAAAGGTATGGAAAACAATCGTTTTCACCATATCTCCACAGACGAGGTTTTTGGTTCTTTAGGTGCTAACGGCTTTTTTTCAGAAACAACCCCTTATGCCCCCAGCAGTCCATATTCAGCAAGTAAAGCTGGGTCAGACTTTTTAGTTCGCGCCTATCATCACACCTTTGGGCTTAACACCACCACATCAAACTGTTCAAATAACTATGGTCCAAAGCAACACAGCGAAAAGCTAATCCCAACCATTATCCGTAATTGCCTAAATCTTTCACCGATTCCAATATATGGCAATGGGCAGAACATTCGCGATTGGCTTTATGTAACCGACCATGCCAAAGCTATCGACATCATTTATCATACTGGCAAATCTGGTGAAACGTATAACGTTGGTGGACATAATGAACTAACCAATATGGAAATCACCCATACAATCTGCGCACTCTTAGATGAGCTTTCCCCAAGGAAAGACTCTAAAAAATATGCCGAGCTAATAACCTTTGTCAAAGACCGTGCAGGGCATGACCTACGTTATGCGATTGACCCAACCAAAATTCATAACGACCTCGGTTATAAACCAGACGAAACCTTTAAAACAGGTATTGTAAAAACTGTTAAATGGTATTTAGATAAAGCATAAATCTTGCAAAAATAAATAGCCCTATAAAACTTGCCAAAGCACAATACACCACCTTTGGCAAGTTTTTTTGATTAAGATAATTACCAAACCACAACAACCCCACTGGCAACAAAATCTGCACATATCGAAACTCCGTAGAGCAGAAATACGGGTAATCCAACCAAAAGTTTATCCAAGAGATAAACACCGAAAAAACCAAAATCACACAAAACAAATTAAACGAATAATCTCTCCCAAGCGGATATTTCAAAAGACTGCCAAAGCTAATCACCAAACAACACGCAAGCATTCCCCCCAAGATGTAAACAATCCAAACAAACGTTGCACCTTTCCAATTCCATTCGCCAAAAAGCGATGTTTTAAGCAAACTAAGCCACACATTTGGCTCAAACGTACCCTTAACCATATGAACTAACGGCACCCCGATTCGTTCAAAAGAAAACAACCGCTCCACAAGCCTATATTCTGCCATACTTTGAAATGACACATCTTGTGGCGGAGGAACTAACGGCAGATGATGAATCAAAAGCAAAATCCCCCAAGCAAAACCAAGCAACGCGCCTAATCCAATAAGCCCAAACTGCCCCCATAAAGAAAACGCAAGCTTATTTTTTGCCTTAAACAAACGAGACAATCCCAACCCGCCAACCGCAGGCAATATCATTAACCCCGAAAACTTCACCATTCCAGCACAAAAAAGCAACCCAGCTTGTTGCCAACGTCCCTCACGTTCCCACGCAACCGCCACCACCATAATCGCCATCATCAAAAAATAAACCATCGCGTCATTATTCACCAGATTCGCCACAATCGTATTTGAAGGAAAGGAAAGAAACAACGCAAAAAGCAATCCTGAAATTTCTTTCTTAAAATGAAACTCATGAAGCAATCGCCAAAACAAAATCATCACCCCAGAAACACAAAACAAGCTAATAAAACGCACCCCGTCAAAACCAGCGTTAAACTGTTCTACCCCCAAAAGCATACCAACCTTGGCGCACGCCCCAGCTATCGCCCCCCACAAAGGCGGTTGAAAATAAACCGACTGCAAATACATCTTTGGCGAGCGAATAAAAAAATCATTTTGCACAAAATAATCCGCGTGCATCACAAAATTAAAATAATCATACTGGCGCACATTCCCCATTGATGAAAGCACATACCACACATTCATTAACAACACCACCGCAAATATCATATCCGCAAAAGAAATCTCTTTGCGTTTCCAAACCAATAGCCCGGTTAACGCCCCTAACGCTCCAAGCAAAGGATATGGCAAAACAAACCACCACAACATCAGCCCCAAACAAAACAAAAACACCTCTTTTAGATTAAAATGTAATGCCATAAACTTATACCTCCAAGCCATTTCCAATACTCTATCGCACATCTTCTAAAAATTCACTTAACACCTCGCATAAAAAACCTTATTCACCACATCACACCTGTTTCCGTCTCCCTCTTCTTCCGTCCTTTCAGCCTATCCCCTTCCCCCACTCTTGGCTCCTCTTTCCCACTTCTTCTGCTATTCACCCCCCCCTCGTACTAACCTCACCAAAACCATAAAACTAATTTTTTGCAAGATATAGACAAAAAAGTTGTTGACAAAACACAAAATACCCAATATATATTAAGCAAAAATTAACCTTTTAGGAGTTTACAAATGAAAAAAATTGCTCTGATAGCGTTATTTTTATGTGTTTTTCTTTCATCAACCAGCCATGCAGATAGCAACATTGAAAATTACTGTGGCACATATTTTGAAGATAATGGCAGAGGCTTCATTCGCCTCGCTAGAGTTGATTTTGGCACAGGCAGTTCAAGTTGTGATGTTAATAACTACTATGACAGAGCGCAAAAAAGTGGCACAGCAGATATAGCCTTAAATTTTAATCGCCAACGTTCCACTATCAGTAATTGGCGTAAGTTTAACAATCACGTTATCGAAGTTCGAGGCAAATTCCAAAACGGTTACATCAACAGCACACGTTTTATTCGTGATATGGGCGTATAAGTTAGTTAAGCTTATTTCATAATCTCGGTCCAAATTTCGGTTGGCACACTTCCTCCCCCAACTTCTTTCATCGGGCTATTATCATCGTTGCCAACCCAAACCGCCGCCGTATATTTTTGATTAGAACCAATAAACCAAGCATCACGATAGTTTTGTGAAGTTCCTGTTTTCCCTCGCGCTTCAGAAACTGAGCGTGCTTTGCTTCCTGTTCCAAACGCCACCACAAAACGCAATAACATATCAATATTTTTATATGCTTTTTCCGAAATCACCCGAACTTTATCTGTTGTTTGATGTTTATAAAGCACACTCCCTTTAGAGGTTTTGATTTCTTTAATTCCAAATGGAAAAACAGCAAATCCTCCATTTGACACTGCCGTATATGCTGCCGCCATATCAATCACCTTCACCTCGCCTGCGCCTAACACAATCGCTGGTTCTGCTTTAAGCTCAGAACTAATCCCCATTTTCGTTGCTAGGTTGATAACTTCATCTAAATCAAGATACGTCGCCAAATCCACCGTTGCCACATTCAAAGACTTCATAAATGCCTGTTTCAACGAAACCTTGCCATAAAACTTTTTATCATAGTTTTGAGGTTCCCAATCATCAATACGAATTGGCTCGTCTGAAACAATATCATCAGGTGTAAATCCATTTTCAAACGCCGTCAAATAAACAAATAACTTAAACGACGAACCTGCTTGGCGTAAAGCTTGAGTAGCGCGATTAAACTGGCTTTTATTATAATCATATCCTCCTGCCATGGCTTTAATCGCCCCATCTTTATCCAAAATAACCACAGCCCCTTGTGTTACATTCTTATCTTTGTTTGCGCGAATATGTTTACGCAACAAATACTCACTACGCTTTTGCAAATCATAATCAAGCGTCGTTTTCACATACACATCTTGGTTTTCCGTATCAATCAGATGAGGCAATTCACTCATCACAAAATCTCCAAAATAACGAATCCCCAAGATATTTTTATCATCACTGCTACCAATCGGCAAAGTAAGTGCTTTTTCCCACTCTTTTAAAGAAATCGTCCCTGCTCTTCTCATCAAAGACAACACCACTTCCGAACGTTCAATCGCCTCTTTTTTATTTTTAAGATAGTTATATTTACTAGGGGCTTTCAAAGAGCCTGCCAAGATTGCCGCTTCTCGTAAATTCAAATCTTTTGCTTGTTTATTAAAAAAACGCTTCGCTGCCGCGTTAATCCCATACGCGCCATTTCCAAAAAACACCCGATTCATATAAATATTCAAAATCTGCTTTTTAGTAAAATGTTGTTCAAGCCAACGCGCCAAAATCAGCTCTTGCACTTTACGTTTAACACTTTTCTCTCTAGTTAAAAACAAATTTTTAGCCACTTGCTGAGTAAGTGTCGAAGCTCCTTGAGCATATCTCCCCTTAAACAAGTTAACCGCTAACGCTCGAACAAAACCAATATAATCTACCCCACTATGTTTATAAAAACGTCTATCTTCCGTATCAATCACCGCCTGAGGAATATACGAGGGCAATCCGTCCACATCAACAGGCTCTGCAAACAAAGCTCCGTATGAAGTAAGTTCTCGTCCGTCTTCAGCCAAAACCTTAATACCCGTCTGGCGTTCCACATAAACTGCTGTTGAAAACGCTGGCAATGTATGATAACAATACACAAAATACGCCCCAATCATCAGCCCCACCGCCAAAACACACCATAACGCAAACATACACAAGGTTAATCCCCAGCGACGCTCTTGTGTTTTCTCTGTTTTTTTATTTTTACGCAATGTCTGTTTTTTAGGCTTGCTAGCCTCAGGCAAAACAGCTTTTACTTTTCTTTTCCGACTTTGTACCATAGTTCAACACATCAAAAAATTGACCTTTAACAAAGTATAAAACAAATTGGTTAGAAAAGATTTAACACTCCACATTCTTCATATTTAGCATTAAAGATAAATAAAAACGAGTAATGTCTAATCTCTGCCACCATATACCAAGTTCAAAGATACATCTAACGCCTTACCCGCTTTTGATACTTTTCTTTCAACGTTTTTTTCAGCTTCAAGCTGAGAAGCAGAGCTTTTCTTATCTACGCCTATCTCAAGACGCATTTGTTTTGCCTTATCTGTCGGCTCAAGTATAACTGCCTCGCCCTCTTGTCCTTTTATCTCAGACATCAGCATAGCTTTTTGACGAGAAGCATTGTTCTCCATACTCGCACTACCAGAAATCTCTTCACCATTCGCTCTTGATATATGCTTTTGCGCTTCCTCGTCTGTCATGCCGTTAAATTTACCAGCAAATCGACGCAAATCAAGCTCCACCCCGTCGCCAATAACCACGCCCTCGCACATTCGCTCAATGAGCGCATTAAACTCTTTTTCGCTCACTCCTTCGCCTGTTCCGCTAGGCTTCGCATGAGAATCAAACTGTCCTCCAACTTTCGCATAAAACCATTCATTATTGGTTTTCCAATACTGTATACCAATTTCCGTAACCACATCAACATCTTTCTGATTATTCGGATCAAACCCATTCTTAACCACATATTCCTTTAACTTTGGAGAATATCTTTCTAACAAATCCTCCAAAGGCATCTCCTGCATTTGCCCGTTTGAATCCTCATATTGATAAACTTCAATACCAGCTTCTTTCATACGCTGATATTGCAAAGCAGCCGCCAAACATTCTGAAGTCGCAGCAATAGATTCTGTACAATAACTAAGCTTAACATTCTGCTTTGCTGTAAAATTACCGTCGTACATTCCATCCAATATAGTATGTAACCTATGGTTTCCCTCGTGAACAAATGTCATCATATTTTCAAATGAATGGTTCATCATTTCTATATGAGTTTTTTTCTCAAGCTCTGCAATCTCTGAAAAACTTTTTTCTCCCGATCGTTTCATCTTAAAAATTTCTTTCGGAGAAACATCTCTTACTACTCTATATTTACCAACAGATATTTCACCGCTTCGTGTAGCATATCCTCCATAGTCTGCATCTTCATTATAAGTGGATAAAATTGTATGTTCTCTATTTCTCCTCCATGCGTTTCCGTCGTATTCCTCTTTCTGTTTTTCTCTATACTCACGAGCCAT
>CAZRHI010000027.1:0-611 GCA_964599945.1 uncultured Acetobacter sp.
AAACGGAGAAAACAACGAATGACAGAAGATAATGGCAAAAAACTAACATTATCCGCAAAACCTACTCTCACCATGAAAAGACCAAACGTTTCATCTGGTTCAGAAGGACGTAAAGTTGTTCAGGTAGAAGTAAGAAAAAAACGGTTTGTCAATCAACAACCACAGACCAAAGGCACCGTGATAGATGAAGAGTTGGCTCGTAAGTTGGAACTTTTAGACAAAGCAAAAGAACATGAAGCAAAAAGAAGACAAGAAGAAGAACAAAAAGAGCAACTTCGTCAAAAACAAAGAGAAGAAGCTGAAGCTTTAAGAAAACAACAGGAAGAAGAAAAAGCTAAAGCTTTAGAAGCTGAAAAGAAAGCCGAAGCGAAGAAAGCAGAGGAAGAAAAAGCTAAAGAAGAAAAGAAAGTTGTTAAAGTAGAAAAGGAAAAAACAACAGTTCCTAACTTTACTGAAAATGAAGCAAAGTCCTCATATAATAAACATAAAGAGAAAAAAGAGGATTATGATGATGACGATGAAGACTTTTATGCAAAAAAAGGCAAAAAGATGCCTATGGGATTTCCTTTTTAATTTTTAAAGACGGGTAAAATTTTTATGAAAATTATAAT
>CAZRHI010000027.1:621-1094 GCA_964599945.1 uncultured Acetobacter sp.
AGTAGAAAGTTCTAAACCGTTAAGCAAAGAAGAAACTTATGAACAAGAGCGTAAAAAGATTCAAAAACGTAGTTTTGAAACCCCAAAGCGTAATACAAAAATCAACGTAAACTCATATATGTTTAATGATGACGATGAAGATGATTATGGCTATGGTGCGCCACGTCGGCGGTTTAAGAAAAAAACACCGAAACCTCAAGTGCAACAAGCACCTCAAGAAAAGATAATTAAAGAAGTCATCATTCCAGAGATTATCACGGTGCAAGATTTGGCAAACCGTATGGCAGAAAAAAGCTCTGATGTGATTAAAAAGCTAATGGCTCTAGGGGTAATGGCAACCATAAACCAAGCAATAGACGCTGATACAGCGCAAATTGTTGTAGAAGAAATGGGACACAAGTTCAAACGTGTTGCAGAAAGTGATGTTGAAGAGGGCTTAACTGGTCCAAAAGATACCGAGGCTGATTTGCTCC
>CAZRHI010000027.1:1104-13025 GCA_964599945.1 uncultured Acetobacter sp.
GAGGAAAATTCTTCATCAATGCCGGCCCTGAAATAGCATATTATTTGGGCGATCCCCCAACATATTGGTGCTTATCAAATCACGTTAAATGATAATCAAAAAATTACCTTTATTGATACCCCAGGGCATGAAGCGTTTTCTGAAATGCGCGCCAGAGGTGCTAAGGTTACAGATATTGTGGTTTTGGTCGTTGCTGCAAATGACGGGATTAAGCCACAAACCGTAGAGGCGATTCGCCATGCGCAAGCTGCAAATGTTCCAATCGTTGTTGCGATTAACAAGATTGACCTTCCAGGGGCAGACCCAATGAAGGTAAAAACAGAGCTTCTTCAACATGGTATTGCCGTAGAAGAAATGGGTGGTGAATGCTTATGTGCGGAAGTTTCAGCAAAGAAGCGTATCAATATTGATAAATTGGTTGAGGCAATTTTACTTCAAGCAGAAATACTTGATTTAAAAGCAAACCCGAACCGTATTGCCGAAGGCGTGGTCATTGAAGCAAAAATGGAAAAAGGCCGTGGTAATGTGGCAACAGTTTTGGTTCAAAACGGAACATTAAAAGTAGGTGAGGTTTGCATCGCAGGAAAAGAGTGGGGACACGTTCGCGCAATGTTTAATGAACATGGCAAAAAAGTGTTTGAAGCAGCTCCTGCTACACCAGTTGAAGTTCTTGGTTTACAAGGAACACCATCAGCAGGTGATGATTTCATTATTGTAAAAGATGAAAACCAAGCTCGTGAGGTTACAAGCTATCGTATCCGCAAAGAGCGTGAAGCCAAATTGGTTAAGAGTGCTAAATCTGCAATGGAACAAATGCTAGATAAAATCAAATCTGGTGAATCCAAACAGTTAGCCGTTATCATTAAAGCCGATGTTCAAGGTTCTATTGAGGCAATCGAGGGAACAATCACCAAATTATCTAATGATGAAGTGTCTGTTCATGTTTTGCATTCTGCGGTTGGTCCAATTTCTGAATCTGATGTAACTTTGGCAAAAGCATCAAATGCGTTCATCATTGGGTTTAATGTTCGTGCAATTCCTCAGGCAAGAGATATGGCTCGTCGTGATGGTATTGATATTCGTTATTACTCAATCATTTACGATGTGGCAGACGATGTTAAGAAAGGTCTAGAAGGTTTATTATCACCAGAGTTAAGAGAGAAGTTCTTAGGCTATGCCGAAATTCGTAATGTTTTCAATATTACAGGCGTGGGTAAAGTTGGTGGTTGTATGGTAACAGAAGGAATGGTCAAACGTGGTTCAAAAGTTCGCTTATTGCGTGATAACGTAGTTATCCATGATGGCAACTTAGCGCAGTTAAAACGCTTTAAAGAAGACGTTAAAGAGGTCAAAGAGGGCTACGAATGTGGTATGAGCTTTGAAAACTATAACGATATTCAAGTTGGCGATTATATTGAGTGTTATGAGATTGAAACCATAGCTGCCAAATTATAAGGAGAAAACAAAATGGTGTTAACAAGTGCAAAAGAGCCAAGCCAACGTCAATTACGCGTTGCGCAAGAGATAAAAAAGATTATCGCAAGTGCTCTAGAACGTGGAGAAGTTCGTAATCCGTTAATATCAAATCATTTGATAACCATAACAGATGTTGATATTTCTCCAGATTTAAAACTTTGTACAGTCTATTTTATGACACTAAATGGTCAAAATCTAGGTCAACTGGAAGATGATTTAAATGCGGAAACAAGAGGCATGAAAAAGCTCATCGCCTCAAAGTTGAAGCTACGTTACACACCAGACATCAATTTTCGTATGGATACATCTTTTGCGGAAGTTGACCGAATTGAAAAACTTTTGCGTGATCCTAAAGTTGCTAAAGACTTGGAACACAAAGAAGAGAACTAACCCTTCACTATTGTAGGAGCTTAAATATGTTTAAGAATTTTATATCAGAATTTAAAAAGTTTGCAATGCGTGGTAATGTTATCGACATGGCTGTCGGTATCATCATTGGTGCGGCGTTTGGGAAAATTGTCGATTCTCTTGTAAAAGATGTTTTAATGCCTCCGATTGGACTATTGTTAGGTAAAGTGGATTTTTCAGATTTGAAATTAGAGTTAACCTCTGGTGAAAATCCAGTAGCAATTAACTATGGCTTATTTATCAATGCGTTGATAAGCTTTTTAATCGTGGCTTTTGCTGTGTTTATTTTGATTAAGGCAATCAACAAATTGCAAGAGAAAATGACAAAAGAAGAAGCCGTTGCAGAAGCCACAGCAGAACCAACAACAAAAACTTGCCCTTATTGTTGTTCTGAAATCCCATTAAAAGCTTGTCGTTGTCCACATTGCACATCAGAGCTAAAATAAATTTTCAAAGGGAATGAAAAAAGCCACTAATTTAGTGGCTTTTTTTATGTGAAATTTGCACAAGACAGTTATAGACTAGAAAGCAAGAAAAGAAGTAATATCATAAACTGAAATATCCTGTAAATTGGAGGATATTATGGAGGCAAAACTGAAGGTTTGCCCACGCTCGTTGGCGTGAAAGATGTCTGATATAATATTTAGTCTGGAGTAAACTTAAAGGGATGTATCTAATAAAAATCCCATGAAACCATGGGATTACATACCTCCAAATATTTTTCTAATTTAGCATAAATCATCAATATTCTTTTTTGAACGATAATACTCATAAATACCCAAAACAATTCCTGATAAAATCAACGGCAAGAGATAATAGATAATTCTATATGCAATCAATGCGCCAAATAAAATTGCTTGATTATCTTGCCCAGGAAGAATATTTGAGAAAACAAGTTCAAACACCCCAAGCCCCCCAGGAACTTGACTATAGACTCCCAAAACTTGAGCAATAATAAAAGCCCCCATGAATGTAACAAAATCAATTTCAATAAAGCAAATAAGAACAGAATAGAGGACTAGGGAAGCCATAACAATATCAATACTACCAATAAAGATTTGCTCAATGGCAAGCTTAAAATTAGGCATTGCAAAGTTTACACCTTTAATAACGAAATCTTTTTTATAATAAAGACTAGCCCACAAATAAATCAATATGCCAACCACGGAAAGAATCATCGTGATAAACGTAGACATTTTTGTTGAATCATTTCCTCCAAAAGCGTGTTCTGGTGTTAAAACATAGCCAACAATAATCAGGAAGAAACAAGCAACCAAATAAGTAAACCCAGAAAAAGTAACCATTTTAACAATATCGGCAGGAGAGATTCCCCAACGTGAATAAAATCTATATCGAACAGCCCCACCAGAAACAATCGCATGCCCAGCATTGTTGCTAACAGAAAAACCGACAAACCCCGTTAAAACCCACTTCCACACAGCAAGTTTTTTTTGAATATATTTTAGGGCAAGATAATCATATGTTGATAATGCAACATATCCAACAAATGAAGCTCCAATGGCAAATAAAAGATTTTTAAGAGGAATATTCAAAAGAGCATCCTTCAGCTCTTCCAAAGAATATTTGGATAGTTGACGATAAATCATATATGCTGCTAAAATAAAGAAAAATAATCCTAACCAAGAAATTATCTTATTCAAGATTGTGGAAAGTTTCATTTTACATCTCCTGCTTTTTTTGCGGCCTTAATATTGAGATCAATATATAACTTCAAACTGTTTCCGTAAGTCTGCTGTATAAAACTAGTCTGGGCAGATGGTTCTGCAACATATTCTTCTGCGCGAGACTGAATAGAAAGTAAATCATCAATTTTAATTTTCTTTTCAAGTTCATCACGTTTTTCAGCAGCTTTGGCAATTCCCATAACTGACGCAATATTATACTGAATATGAGCTTTTTTAATATCCTGAGTATAAATTTTTCCTTCAGCATAAATATCCCCAAGTCGAACTATGGCAACCGCATTTCCTTGTGCTGCTGCAGATTTTAAATATTGCACAGCACGATTATAGTTTTTAGGTGTTCCCCACCCATTGATATAAAAATCAGCCAATACAAGCATTGCTTCATCATATTCAGCATCAGCCGCAGCCTTAATTAAGGGAAATGCTTGAATGAGGTTTTGTTTAACAAGAAAGCCTTTCATATAACAATATCCTAAAAGATATTTAGCAATATTGTTGTTTTTTTCCGCTTGTTGCAAATGGTTAAGAGCTTTTTTTAAATCTTCAGGATTTTTGTGCTTGGCATCTGATCCTAGATAAATAATAGCTAAATTAACTGCTGCGTCATCACTACCAAGCTTTGCGGCCTCTTCAAAATAAGCAATAGCTTTTGTATAATCAACATTAACACCAATACCGCTAAAATAAAGACTACCTAGATTATTAAGTGCAACAGGGTTCTTTTGTTCAGCGGCTTTAGTATAATAAGTTAAAGCTTGTGCATAGTCAATTTTGACATTATCAGCCCCATAAAGATACATATATCCTAAGTCAAGTAATGCCCCAACATCTCCTTTGTCCGCATTAGCTTTTAATTCATCAATATTTACAATTTTATTTTCTGGTTTAGATTGCGAAAACGAAAATAAGTTAATTGCACGATCAAAAAAAGAAAGACCTTTTTTTGAGTCTGTTGACTCATTTGGGGTAGGGGGTGTATCACTAGAAAAATCATCAATTCCTAAGTCAATTTGAGCCTTTGCTGAAAAACTCCAACAAATCACAATACCACACATAATCTTAACTAGCTTTTTCATCTCTCTACACCACTAAATAAACAGTATCTTTGTTATATTCAAAAATACAATAAAAAAATATTGCTTTCAATACAAATTATAGTATAAAAAACAAATTGTAAATTTCAAAGAATAAGATATCCTAACGGAAACAAATTAAAAATGATAAATGAAGCTCCAATATATACTCTTCGCAATATTAGTTTAACATTCGGTGTTAAGCCACTGTTTACATCTGTAAATGTTAATATTAGTCGAGGAGACAAAATTTGTCTTGTCGGACGCAATGGTAGTGGCAAGTCCACATTACTTAAAATTATTTCTGGTCAAATAGATCCAGATAATGGGGAAGTTTTTGTTCAGCCAGGAATAAAAGTTTCATATATGGCGCAAGATGCGGATTTTAGCGAATATGAAACCTTAAAAGATGTCATACTATCAGGGCTAAACCAAGAAGACCAACACGAACAATCATATAAAGTGGATATATTGGTCAACCTTTTGGAAATAAATGCTTCAGTTAGTCCTAAAACAGCATCTGGTGGCGAACGTAAAAAAGCAGCTCTCGCAAAAGCCTTAATTGGAGAACCTGATATATTGCTTCTAGATGAACCAACAAACCATCTAGACATCACCACCATAGAAAAGCTAGAAGATATTGTTAAAAAATTTTCTGGTGCGGTGGTGGTGATAAGCCATGATAGGTCGTTTCTAACCAGAGTATCTAATGCAACAATATGGTTAGATAGAGGAATGACGTATTCAAATTCCAAAGGTTTCTCAAGCTTTGAGGCATGGCAAGAAGAAATATTAAATCAAGAAATAATTAAAGAAAAATATCTAAATAAAAAATTAGAAGAAGAAACAGAATGGTTGCATAAAGGCGTAACGGCACGCCGTCGGAGAAATCAAGGACGGTTACGCCGATTACAACAATTACGCCAAGAACGACGTGAACAAGTTAAGAAGTTAGGCTCAGTTGATTTAGAGATAAAAGAAGCTTCAATTCGTTCTAAATTAGTAATGGAAGCAAAACATATTTCTAAAAAATTTGGAGAAAGAGAAATTTTAAAAGATTTTTCTTTGCGTGTTTTGAAAGGAAATCGTATAGGAATTGTTGGTCCAAATGGTTCAGGAAAAACAACTTTGGTAAAGTTACTCACCGAACATTTAGCACCAGATAGTGGTTTCGTCCGTTTAGGTAAAAATCTTGAAATGGTATATTTTGACCAAAATAGAGAAATATTAGATCCTGAGAAAACTTTGTGGCGAACCCTATGTGGCGAGGGCGATCATATTTATGTGCGCGGACATTATCGCCATGTAATCGCATATTTAAAAGATTTTTTATTTACACCTGAACAGGCGCAAAGTCCAGTAGGGTGCTTGTCAGGTGGTGAAAAAAATCGTTTAATGTTGGCTCTATCGTTGGCGCGTGAATCAAACTTTTTGGTGCTAGATGAGCCGACTAATGATTTGGATATGGATACATTAGATTTATTGCAAGAAGTTCTTAGTGAATATCAAGGGACGATTTTGCTTGTAAGCCATGATAGAGATTTCTTAGATAAAATCACAACCTCAATGCTCTATATGAAAGGGGATGGCACTGTGATTGAGCATATCGGAAACTATGATGAACTTTACAATAAATATGTGAAAGATACGAAAAAGGAAGTAAAACTATCTAATGTGAAGAAACCAATCCAGGCTCCTATATCTATACAAAATTCATCACCCAAACAGTCTAAACTAAGCTATAAAGATAAACGTTTATATGAGATTCTGCCAACAGAAATAGACCAACTGGAAAAAGAAATAAAAAAGGTGGAAACCGAGTTATCATCTCCAGATTTATATACCAAAGACACCAAACGTTTTTATGAATTAACCAAACGCTTGGAAGAACTAAAACAACTCAAAGATGATAAAGAAACGCAGTGGCTTGAGATAGAAATGTTGCAAAGCTCGTTATAAAAATATTTTCTAAAAAAATTCTTTATTGTAAAAAATGCGATGTTAAGCAATCAAAGCTCATTTTTGAAATAAGGAATTAAAAAATGAAAAAAGTAAAAAATATTCAAAATGAAGATTTTGAAATCGACTTAACCGATATTCAACAGACCAATCGTTTATTTCTGGAATTATTGTATAATTTAAGTAAATATCCTCATTCCAAACAGTCCAAACAACTGGTGCGAGAAGGATTGTTCGTGTTTGAAGAGCAAAATATCCTAAAACCTAAAAAATCCAAAAACTAATTTAGTCTAATAAACTAAATTATTAACAAGTAAGTAATCCAACTAGAGCTTTAGTTGCTTAACACTTTATATGTTAATTTTTATAAAGAAAACGCCTAAAAGCAAAACAGCAGCAAATATTCCTGCAAACACATCATCAAGCATAACACCATAAGCGTTTTTTATTTTTGTGTCAGCATATTTAACAGGTCCCATTTTTAAAATATCAAAAAAGCGAAAAAAGGCAAACCCCAAAAGATAATACATCAAGCTTGAAAGCCCAACAAGCGTTTCAGGAGAAATAGAACAAACAAAAGAAAACGTTAATAATTGCCCAACAGTTTCATCAATAACCACCTTAGACGGGTCATCATCTCCACTTTCTTTAATAACAACTGCCGTTGCCTTAACGCCAATGAAAAACAGAGCAACCGCAACAATAAGCAATGAATAAAACCCACCATAATAAATCAAGAAATAGGCAAGAGGTAACGTCCCTAATGACCCCATTGTCCCAGGGGCATACTTTGATAAACCTAATCCAAAATATGTTGCAATAATATTGGCAAGTCTTGAATTCATCTTTCATCTCCGATGTTGTTTAACAGATAACAATATTAAAAAGAGTAAGAATATTTGCAATGCAAAAAGAATTTATCCACGAATAATTAAGATTTTTATGTTAAAAACAAACCATAAAAGAAGGAGCAAAAATGTCAAAAAAATGTTTTTATATCTTAACGATAATATTGGTTAGTGCAATAGTTTCATGTTTGTTGATGTTGCAAAAAGATGACGAACTTAAGAGAGAGCAAAGAGTTTTACCTCAAGTAAGACAGATAGAAATTCAAAAAAATATTTGCTCAAACACAGAAATATCTGATGTTAATATTGTTTTGATAACCGATTCGCGATATGTCCCACCTACAATGAGTTCAATGCTTTCCGCTATACAAAACAAATGTCCGAACAGTCAATATAACTTTTTCATTATCGCTGAAAATATAACCAAGGCCGACGAAAAAGCTCTATATGGCTTGAAAGAAATTGCCCCTGAAACAGTTAATATTACAATAATACCACAAGCCGAGCCAGATTTACCCTATGAAAATATGCAACGTTTCTTACAATATAAAGTTGGAATGCACAAAATTTATCTGCCCGAAATTTTGCAAAATCTAGATAAAGTAATTTATATGGATAGTGATACGATAGTCTTAAAAGATTTGACAGCATTATATAATATAGACATTAAAGATGAATACGCATCAGTTGCAAAAGACGGAATTTTTTATCGTTTTCCAAAAGAAATGGCGGAAATGGGACTAGATAAGCGAGGTTTTTATTTTAATAGTGGTGTGATGCTATATAACTTAAAAGCCCAACGAGAAGATAATATAACCGAAAAACTAGTGGAATATATTAAAACGCATGAAGATTTTTTTGGTGATCAAGATGTATTAAATATGGTCTTTGGTAATAAATTGAAATTGATGTCATATCGCTATAATTGTATCAGTACATTTTTTGAAGCAGATGATTTAGGTTTTTTAAGTGAGTATTTTGGGGAGAATTTGCCAGAAGACACTTTTAATATTTATGAGAACGCAACAATTATCCATTATGCAGGCGATAAGCCTTGGCAAAATAACTATCAACCCGAATACTTAAAAGAGCTATGGTTTAGATATTATAATCAAATAAAGGATTACTAATGCCAAAGAAATATATATATGTCATTGTTGTAGCACTTGTAGCACTAGTTGGAAGTTTGTTTTTAGATACATCTTCCACAGTAAATATAGCATATATGGCAGATTCAAAATATCTTCCATATGTGATGACTTCGCTTCATTCAGCGGTTGCTAATAAAAACAAAAAAACGCGCTATCAAATCCACTTGATAGCCAAAGACTTTAAACCTCAGGATAGTGATAAGCTAAAACAAATGGAGCAAAACGATGTAAAAATAAATATCTATCCAGCGCAAGATTTAACTTTGGATTTTTCGCATCTTGGTAGGTTTTCCTCATTTCAGGTGGCTTTGCAAAAAATATTCATCGCAGAGTATCTGAAAAATGTAGATAAAGTTTTATATCTTGATGCCGATACACTTGTGCAGACAGATTTAACAGAAGTTTATCAAACAAATATAAAAGAAGATTATGCCTCAGCTGTAAAAGACGGACTAATGTATCAATATCCCGAGCATATCAGAGAATTAAACTTAAAAAATAAAGAATTTTATTTCAATAGTGGGGTGATGTTACTAAATTTAGATAAAATAAGGCAAGACGGCATAACCACAAAAGCCGTGATTTATTTTAACACACATAATGAAATATTTGGCGATCAAGATATTTTAAATGTTGTGTTTAAAGGTAAAGTAAAGCCAATGTCATATCGATACAACTGTAACAGCGTGTTTTTTGAAGAAACAGACGCCGAGTTTTTAAGTGCCTTTTGGCAAGAGCCTGTTTCAAAAGATACAAAACAAGTCTATCAAAATGCCTCAATTTTACATTTTGCTGGTCATAAACCATGGACACCATGGTTCACTCACCCTCATTTGAAGCCCTTATGGCAGAAATATGCCAAAGCAGTTGAAATAAAATATCACATAGTTTTTTAATTTCACTTGCACAAATACATTTTTGTCGTTACAATCCATATCCAATGAATAAGGATAATAAACAATGGCAAAAGTAGTATCATTTGGCTGTCGAATAAATAGCTACGAAAGTGAAATTTTCAAAGAAAAACTAAAGGCGTATGATAACCTGATTGTTGTTAATACCTGCGCCGTAACCGCAGAGGCCGAACGCCAGTGTCGTCAAACAATCCGTAAACTAAGAAAAGAAAATCCTGACGCGAAAATTATCGTAACAGGGTGTGCGGCACAAGTCAGTACAAAAAGATTCGCAGAAATGCCAGAAGTGGACTTAGTTTTAGGTAATAAAGAAAAAACAGAAATTGAAAAATATTTGATAGTCAAAGAGAAAACAGTCGTTGGAGATATTTTCTCATTTGATAGTTATGATGCATATGTAATAACAGGATTTGAGGGGCGGGAACGTGCGTTTGTTGAAATTCAACAAGGGTGCAATCATCGTTGTACGTATTGTATAATCTGGAAAGCCAGAGGGGCAAATCGTTCTGTCAAACAAGAAAAAATTATAGAGCAGATTCGTTTATTATTAGCTAAAGGGTTTAAGGAAATTTGTTTGACGGGCGTAGATGCTTGTTCGTATGAACCAAGCTTTAGTGGTTTGGTCAAAAAAATATTACAAACATTTCCTGAGCTTCCCTCATTGCAATTTGGGTCATTAGATCCTGCTGCTATAAATGATGAATTTATTGAGCTAGTTCGGGATTATCCAAATATTCATCCACATTTTCATTTTTCCATTCAATCAGGGGATAATTTAATTTTAAAAAGAATGGGACGACGCCACTCTAGGGAAGATGTGATAGCTCTATGCCAAAAGCTCCGCCAAGTTCGTAGAGAGAGTACATTTGGAGCAGATTTTATTTGTGGCTTCCCGACAGAAACAGATGAAAATTTTACAAACACCCTTAAATTAGTGGAAGAAGCAGGAATAAATAAATTGCACGTTTTCCCGTATTCTGAACGTCCAGAAACACCAGCGGCTAAAATGCCACAAGTTCCCGTACACATCAGAAGGAAACGTGCAGAAACATTAAGAAACTTAAGAAAGGAGGACTAATGAGTGGTTTTTTTCAAAAATTAGGTTTTGGATTAAAAAAAACATCGCAAAATCTAAGTCGAGGCATAACAGATATTTTTACCAAAGAAAGCCTTTCAGATGATGTGGTAACCGATTTAGAAGAATTACTCTACACCGCAGATGTAGGGGTGAAAGCAACATCAGAAATTGTTGAGAAATTTGTATCGCGCCGATTTGAAAAGGGAAGTAATATCACAAAAATAAAAGAAGAGTTATGTTCTGATATTGTGAATATTTTAAGTCCGTCTGAGCAGGAATTAGTTATAGATAAAACAAAAAAGCCTTATGTAATCCTAATGGTTGGGGTTAATGGCGCAGGTAAAACCACAACAATAGGTAAGCTCGGAAAGAAATATGCAAAACTTGGTTATAAAGTTTCATTTATCGCTGCGGATACGTTTCGCGCAGCCGCTGTGGAACAACTTGCCGTATGGGGCAGTCGAAATAATATAAGAGTTTTTTCTGGTCCTGCTGGGTGTGATAGTGCGGGATTATGCTATGACGGCTTAAAAGAAGCGGAAAAAAGAGGCGATGATATAGTGTTTATTGATACAGCAGGCAGATTGCAAAATAAAAAAGGTTTAATGGAAGAATTACAAAAAATTGTTCGAGTAATAAAAAAGATTTACCCAGAAGCTCCACACAAAACATTGATTACAATAGATGCAACAACAGGGCAAAATGGACTAGATCAAGTAAAAACATTTAAAGATTTGGTTGATGTAAATGGTGTTATTGTAACTAAGCTTGACGGCTCTTCAAAAGGAGGCATCTTAATCGCTATTGCGTCCGAACTAGGTATTCCGATACATTTTATTGGGGTCGGAGAACAAGCCGAAGATATGGATGTCTTTAAGGCGCAAGATTTTGCAAAAGGGTTGTTAGATTTATGATGAGTATGAGTTTTGATTTTAATGTTGAAACGGCCAAGCCAATCGACCCACAACCCAAAACAATTACAGAGATTTCAAATGAAATCAAACGTTTTGTAGAAGGGAATTTTAATCACGTTTTAATCCGTGGAGAGGTTTTTGGAGCCAAACGAGCAGATTCAGGACATTGGTATTTATCCTTAAAAGATGAAAATGCAGTTCTTTCTGCAGTTTGCTGGCGTGGCGTTGCTTCAAATCTTAAAATCAAAATTGAAGATGGCTTAGAGGTCATTGCCACAGGAAAGATTACCACATTTTCTGGTAAATCATCATATCAATTAGTTATTGAGAGCTTAGAACCAGCAGGGCAGGGCGCGTTACTAAAATTATTGGAAGAACGTAAACAACAGTTTAT
>CAZRHI010000028.1:0-12828 GCA_964599945.1 uncultured Acetobacter sp.
TCCTCTATGAATATTTGAGTGGCATTTGAAATGCCTGGAGCCAATTTAAGCCAGCTGATAAAGCAACAAAAGATGCTTTGGGTGGTAACTGGATGGTATGGGGTGGTGCTGAATTAGCGTTCCCAATGGGATTAGACGAACTAGGCATTCGCGGGCGTACGTTTGTTGATGTTGGTACAACGGGCAAACCAGATAATATCAATACTGCCGATGTTGATTACTCTTCTTCTCCGCGTGTTTCTGTTGGTTTTGGTTTTGAATGGACCTCTCCGATGGGTAAAATTGACATCGACTTCGGCTTCCCTGTTGTTAAACAAAAATATGATGAAACAGAAGTGTTCCGTTTGAACTTTGGCACAAGCTTGTAGGAGAGTATAAATGGTTGATATAGTTTTTTATAAGAACTCGGGGGCAAAAAAAATCTCTGAAATTGCAGAAATTTCGCATTCTGTATTAGTTCATGCTGATAAAGGAAATGAGTTAATACAAAATGTTTGCTCTATTGAGTCCGCTAGTGATGAAGACATTTGCTTCTTTTATGATAAGAAAAATAAAGCCCTAGCTCAAAATATTAAAGCAAAAGCCTGCATTACTACAGAGGAATTAGCTAAATATATTCCAGATGGAGTAATTGTTTTAGTATCGGAAAATCCAAAACTTTCGTTTATAGAATTAGTTTCTGCTTTTTATTCTGAAGTAAAGCCTGAAGCTAAAATTGAAGAAAGTGCTAGAGTTTCATCTAAGGCTAAGATTGGGCAGAACTGTTATGTTGGGCATGGGGCGGTTATTGAAGATGATGTTGTTATTGGAGATAATTGCATTATTGAAGCTAATGCTGTTATTGCCAGAGGTTGTCATATCGGAAATAATTGTCGAATTGGAAACAATGCAAGTATTGCTTATTGCCTAATGGGTAATGACTGTTATATCTACACTGGTGCAAGAATTGGACAAGACGGTTTTGGTTTTTCTGTTGTTGAAGGCAGACACAAACGTATTCCTCAAATTGGTAGAGTCATTATCGGAAATGATGTTGAAGTTGGTGCGAATACCTGCATTGATAGAGGCGCGCTAGATGATACCATTATTGGAGATGGTTGTAGAATTGATAACCTTGTACAAATTGCTCATAATGACAAAATTGGTGGATATTGTATTTTGGTGGCACAGACAGGAATCGCTGGAAGTTGTACATTTGGTGATTATGTGGTATGTGGTGGGCAAACAGGTTTTGCAGACCATCTAAACATTGGTAGTGGTGCGCAGATTGGCGCACAGTCTGGTGTTATGAGAGATATTGAGCCTAGAGCTATTGTAATGGGAACTCCAACCGTTCCTTTTAAAGATTTTATGCGTCAAGTCGCATTTTTACAAAAAAACAGCAAAAAGTAATTATAAGGAGACTACCTATGGCTGAAGAAGTTAAAGTATATAACATTGAAGAAATTATGAAGATGTTACCTCATCGTTATCCCTTTTTATTAGTAGATAGATTGGAAGTTGAAATTCCTGGTGAAAAAGGTGTAGGTATAAAAAACGTTACGATGAATGAAGAATTTTTCCAAGGGCATTTCCCGAATAATCCTGTTATGCCTGGGGTTTTGCAGATTGAAGCAATGGCGCAGGCTGCTGGTGCTGTTGTTATCTCTCAAGATGAGAATTATGCAGCCTCTAAACGTAATGTATTGTTTATGGGAATCGATGGTGTCAAATTTAGAAAACAGGTAAAACCTGGCGACCAATTAAGACTATGTGTTGAAAAAATTAAGGCTCGTCGTAATATTTTTGTTTTCAAGGGAACCGCAATGGTTGACGGGCAAGTTGCATCAGAGGCTGAATTAACAGCAATGATTCTTGAATAAATAGTCTTACTATACGTTTTAAAGTTGAAAAAATTAGAGATAGGATTTATCTTATCTCTAATTTTTTGAGGTAAAGAAAATGTTTAATCCACAGATTATAAGACAAGATTTTCCGATACTAAATCGTTTGATTGATGGAAAAAGAAATACATATATGGACACTGCAGCTTCTGCGCAGAAGCCAATGTGTGTTATTGAGAGACTCCAAAAAGCATATTTGGAAGACTACGCCAATGTACATAGAGGGAGCTACTTGCTTTCTGAAAAAGAAACAGAAAGCTATGAAGATGCTAGAAAGACAGTGGCTCATTTTATTAACGCCTCTAGCCCTAATGAAATTGTTTTCACTCGCAATGCAACAGAAGGAATCAATTTAATTGCGGCAACTTATGGTGCAACTCAGCTAAAAGCAGGTGATGAGGTTTTGCTTTCTGTTGCTGAACACCATGCCAATCTGGTTACATGGCAACAATGGGCATCAAAAACAGGAGCTATCTTAAAATATTTTGATATTGCAGAAGATGGTAGCTTTGTTATGGATAACTTTTTAGCTCAGCTTTCAGAAAGAACTAAAATTGTTGCTGTTACTGCGATGTCTAATGTATTGGGAACAGTATTTCCAATTAAAGAAATATGCCATGCCGCACATAAGGCTGGAGCTTTGGTTTTAATTGATGCTTGCCAATATGCTGTACATAAAAAAATTGATGTTCAAGATTTTGATTGTGATTTTTTAGTGTTTTCTGGACACAAAGTTTATGGGCCAACGGGTATTGGTGTTTTGTATGGCAAGTATAGTCAATTAAGCAATCTTGTTCCTTATCAGTATGGTGGAGATATGATTGATAATGTTAGCTACACCTCAACAACTTTTGCAGAAGTTCCAGCTCGTTTTGAAGCAGGAACACCTGCATTTGTTCAGGCTATTGGTTTGGGTGAAGCATTAAATTATATGATGCAGTTTGACTTTAAAGAAATTGAAGATTATGAAAATAAATTGATACAATACACAACAAACAAACTTTTAGAGATTGGTGGTTTGAAAATTCTTGGAACAGCTAAAGACAAGGGCGGGGTTTTTTCTTTTTCGATTGAAGGAATCCACCCTCAAGACATTGCGTTTATCTTAGGAAAAGAGGGGGTTGCCGTTCGAACAGGGCATTTTTGCGCAGAACCGTTAGTTAATAAGCTTGGTTATACGTCTTTGACTCGTGCTTCTTTAGGACTTTATACCACAAAAAATGATGTTGATGAACTTATCAAAGCTCTTTATAAAGCAAAAGATTTTTTGGGTTAGAATACAATGACTAATACACTAGAAGAAAATACATTTGATGAGACCGAATTGCAACTATTGGAAGCAATGAGCATCAATGATGAGGAACTCCCTGTTTATAAAGCTTATGCAGGTGAGTCCCTTTTAACAGGAAAAAGCATGGCTAAAATGTTTGACATTGTGGAATCTATTAAAACGGTTTTTGACCCTGAAATTCCTATCAATGTCTTTGACTTAGGGTTAATTTATAAAATTAACCAAGCAGATAATGGCGATATTCATATTGATATGTCTTTAACTGCCCCTGGATGTCCAGTTGCTGGTGTTTTACCGCAACAAGTTGCTGATGCGGTTGCTGGTGTTGACGGAACAGGAAAGGTTGAGGTGGAAATTGTTTGGGAACCAGCTTGGTCGCTTGATCGTTTGAGCGATGATGCCAGAATGATGTTAGAAATGTTGTAGTGCGCAAGGTATGGAGAATTGACAATGAATATTGATGATTTGATTGATAATTTTTCTTTTCTTGATTCTTGGGAGGATAAATATAAATATCTGATTGAACTCGGCAACGCGAATCCACGATTTTCTGAAGAACAAAAATTAGAAAAGTGGAAAGTTCAAGGTTGCCAATCTCAAGTTTGGATTATTCCTCATTTTGACCATGCTCGCATCTGGTTTGAGGGGGATAGCGATGCAATTATTGTTCGGGGAATTGTTGCTGTTGTTTTAGAGATTTTTAAAGATAAGACTGCACAAGAAATTTTAGATATTGATGTTGAAAAAATTTTTGATAAAATGGGGTTAAGAGAACATATTACTCCAAATCGACGCAGTGGTATGCTCTCTATGGTTGATAGAATAAAATATTTTGCAACAGTAGCTTTAGGAAAACAGGAATGAACATTCACGAATATCAAGCAAAAAAAATTTTCAAACAGTTTGGTATTCGTGTGCCTAAAGGACTTATTGCTTATACACCATCTGAAGCGAAAGATGCTTCTTTAAAAGTTTCTGAAATAGGTCCATGGGTTGTTAAAGCTCAGATTCAGGCGGGTTCTCGTAATATTGGAAAGTTTTCTGATAAACGCGCGGGAAAAAAAGGAGGGATTCGGCTTTCGAAGACCCTTGATGAGGTTTATGAAAATGCAGATGAGATGTTAGAAAATCTTTTGATTACCAACCACACTGGGGCTAAAGGACGTTTGGTTAGTCGGGTTTACATTGAAGAATATATTAAAACCATAAAAAAAGTTTATTTTGGCTTGGTGGTGGACTGGGTATCGGCTTCGGTGATGTTACTTGTTGCCCCTCTTTTAACTATTGACCAAGATGATATTGTAAAACTAACTATCGAACAACCCGAAACAATACTTAAAATCAATTTAGGATTACAAAAAGAAGTGTCTTTAGCGCAAGTGAAAGAGGTTATTGAGTTTCTAGACATTTCACTCAATTCAAAAGAATTAAAATCTTTTCTCAATAAGATGCTTAAAGTTTTTTATACCTATGATGCAACATTATTGGAGATTAACCCTATCGGGATTAACAAAGAAGGGGAAATTTGGGCATTAGACGGTAAAATAGTTTTTGATACGAATGCGCTTTATCGACATTCTGATATACTTAAACTTTCTGACGAAGCAGAAATTGATGAACGTGAGATAATTGCCTCAAAATATGGCTTTCAATACAAAGAATTGGACAACGGAATCGGTATTATTGTTAATGGTGATGGACTTGCCTTAAACATCATTAACGAGGCCAAAAAGAAAGGTATGGACACGGCTTGTTTCCTTAATCTTAAAGGAGGTGTGGACAGAGATAAAATCGCAGCTAGTATCAAATTGATGATGACAAATCCGAAAGTTGACGGCATATTTATCAACATTTTGGGCGGTTTTTTGCGGTGTAATTTGATTGCAGACGGTATTCTTTCTGTGGCTAACGATTTAGGTTTGAATATTCCACTAGTTGCACGATTTGAGGGAACAAACAAAAAAGAAGCAACAGATATTTTACAAAAATCTGGATTATCCTTATTGCTTGTAGATGATACAGACACGGGGTTAGATAAGCTCAAAAAAGCGGTTGAGGAGGACTTGTAGTGGCAGTTTTAGTGGATAAAAACACAAAGGTTATGGTGCAAGGTATTACTGGCACACAAGCTTCATTTCACATTCAACGCGCTATCAACTATGGAACTAAAATTGTAGCGGGAGTTGTTCCTAATAAATCTGAAGATACTTATTTAGGTGTTCCTCTTTTTGGCACTGTTCAAGAAGCAAAAAAGCAAACTGGTGCTGAAGCTTCAATTATTTTTGTGCCTGCCAAATATGCAAAATCAGCTATTTTGGAAGCTATACAGGCGAAACTTCGTTTGATTGTTATTATCACTTCGGGGATTCCTGTTAATGATATGTTAGAAATTAGAAAAGAATTGGAAAAATCGCAAACAATTCTTATTGGTCCGAATACCCCTGGGATTATCACCCCTCAAGAGGCATATATGGGAATTTTTCCTGACAATATTCACCAATCTGGAAATATCGGGATTATTTCTCGTTCTTCGACATTAACCTACGAGGTTGTTTTAGAAGTTAACAAAACAGGACTTGGCGAATCGACTATTGTGGGACTTGGCGATGATTTTATTATTGGGACAGGTTTTTCCAGAATTATTCAAGAATTTGAAAAAGATAAAAAAACCAAGGCTATTGTCTTGGTTGGAGGAATCGACAGCACTTATGAAATTGAGATTGCTCGTCTTTATAAAAAAAGCCCAAAGAAGAAGCCTATTATTGCCTTACTTACAGAAAATCTAACTTCTTTATCTGGCACCCATGGTCTTGCTCAAGAAATTCTCCACCAAGGATTTACCACCGCAGAAGAAAAGAAACAGCTCCTTATGACTTCTGGTATTATTGTTGTTAATAATATTCATGACCTTAAAAACGAACTTTTAAAATTATGATAAAATGGATACGTTTACTTGTTGATGCAATTTTACCTCCTCGTTGTTTAATGTGTGGTAAGGTCATTCATGCTGATAACACCCTTTGTTCAGATTGTTTTGCTAAAATAAATTTCATTAGTAAACCTTATTGCGAACACTGCGGTCGTCCTTTGCCTAATGGCACAGATAACTCTTTACTTTGTTCTACTTGCCTAAAAGCAAAAGATGTTTTTCGCACTTGTCGCTCTGCAATAAGATATGATGAATTTTCTAAGAAACTCATTTTAGATTTTAAATTTTCTAATCGTTTAGAAAACAAAATACTTTTATCTCGTTGGTTATTTTTAGCTGGTGAAGATATTTTCAAACAAGGAATCGATATAATTATTCCTATTCCTTTGCATTATATGCGATTATTTAAACGAAAATATAATCAATCAGCTATTTTAGCTGTCAGTTTATCAAAGTTATGCAATATATCTGTCGATCTTCAATCTCTTAAAAAGATTAAACACACCACACCGCAAATTCAATGTTCTGGAAAACAACGAACTACCAATGTTAAAAACGCCTTTCAAGTCGTTTCTCCTGAAAAAATTAAAGGCAAAAGAATTCTTTTAATTGATGATGTCTATACAACTGGTTCGACCTTAACAGAATGCGCAAAAGCTCTAAAAAGTGCTGGTGCTTTATCTGTTGACGCATTAACTGTTGCCAGAGTTCTATCTTAAATTTTCACACAAAAATAAAGCCTCTATAAAGAGGCCTATTTTTATTTGTGAAGTGATAATAATTTAGCATATTTTTGTAAAATACACTCGGCAATTCCTGCTAATTCGCTAGATTCACTTTGATTAAACTTATAGTCATTAACCAACATATCTGATGTTAGCTCAAAAACGCTACCACTATAATCTCGTACATAGCTTTTTTGGGCTTTCGTTTCAATAATACTCTGGCGAACGGCCTCTGTTATATCTGCTAATTTATCTGGTTTTGCCATATTATTTATCCTTTATTTTTTTTCAATATCTGTTGACAACCATTTACTGGAAGTTTCTTCATATTTAGCATTTGCATCATATAAATCAACATTTAATTTCAAATCTTTTGCGGTTAATTTGCCCATTGTTTGAAGTAAATTTAATCCAGCAACATAATAGTCATGACGAGTTGTTACCTCTTCAACTTCTGAATTTAATAAATATTGATATTGGTTTAATACGTCTAAAACTGTACGGTTTCCTAATGCTTCTTCTTCGCGTACACCATTTAAGGCTACTTGATAAGCTTTAATTTGCGCATTCACAGATTTAATTTTTGCTTTATTCGCACTCAAATATTCCCAAAAACTTGTAATGTTAGAATATAAAGCATCTTGCGTATTTTGCAAATCTTCCTGAGCTTGCCAACGATAATATTTACTTTGTCTAATTTTAGCACGACTCATACCTGCATTATATATTGGCATAGAAAAATTTACACCAACTTCTACGGCATTATTTGTTGGGTTTTTATCATATGCCCAGTTTTGGCTTTTTATACGGCCAGCTTGCGCATAAGCATTAACAGATGGTAACAATTCACCTTTATTTGTACTCACATCATATTTTTTTGCTTTTAATGTATGGCGAGCAATTTCTAATGAATAGCTATGTTCTTTTGCATAATTTGTTGCCTCATCTAAACTTTCTGGAAATAATTTTTCAATCTCTTTTGGATCTATCACATCTTTAGGAGCTTCCCCGATGATTTGCTTATATACTGCTTTAGATGCTTCTAAATTACCTTCTGCTGAAATTCTTTGTGATTGGGCAGAAGCATAGCTTGCTTCTGCTTGTGATACATCGGTAGTTGTTACTTCACCTACTTTAAAACGTTCTTTTGTTTCATCTAATTCTTTTTTTAACAACCTTTCATTATTTTTCTGTAATTTTACAATAGCTTCATCACGCATAACATCAAGATATGCGATTGCGGCCTCTAATAAAATATTTTGTTCTGTTGCCATTAAAGAAGCATACGACGCTTTGCGATAACTTTTAGCTGAGCCAACTGAATTTATGGTTCGAAACCCACTAAACACTGGTTGAGAAATTGTGGCAGTTAATGAACGATTATATCCATCTACTGGTTTTATTGGAGCATTTGTATTCACTTTAGAATCGCTGTATCCGCCGTCTATTGTTAATGTTGGACGGAATCCTGACTTAGCAATCGCCACATTTTCATCTACAGCTTGCGCTCCTGCTCGCGCAGATTTTAACGCGGGGTTAGAATTATACGCTTTCTCTAATGCTGTTTTTAATGTATCGGCATTTGCAGACATTGTTGCAGAAACACTCATCAACAACGCTAAAAAAAATTGTTTTTTCATTCGACTATTTCCTTAATTTAACTCGTATCTCTTATTATTTTTAACATATAATTGTTAAAAAAAAGCCAATCTTTGTTTTTATTTTTTAAAATACTCTTATATTATTAACTAAAATTCAAACTATTTTACTCTAGTTTTGTGAATAGTACAGTATGTTTAATTTGGGAGATGTGTTTTGAAAAAAGGAAAATTAGAAATCAGTGATGAAATGAAAAAAGCTCGGTTGAAATTATCCATTGAGCATTATATCAAATATTTCATCGGGAAACGAGCTTGTGAGCTAACTAAAGAAGAAGCTTTATATGCTATTTCTTTGGCTGTTAGAGAATTTGCTATGGACGAAATGTATAGCACTATCTCTCGTTATAATGAAAAATCCGCCAAACGTGTTTATTATTTATCTATTGAATACCTTATTGGTCGTTCCTTAGAAAACAATCTGCACAATCTCGGTTTATACGACTTATTAAAAGACATTAAGCTTGATGATTTTCCAGATTTTTCAATTGAAGAAATTTTTGATACTGAATATGACCCTGCATTAGGAAATGGCGGTTTAGGAAGATTGGCGGCGTGTTATCTAGACTCTATGGCGTCTTTAGGATTGCCAGGGTTCGGATATGGCATCAATTATCAATTTGGTTTATTTAAACAAAAATTTGAAAATGGGTGGCAAGTTGAACAAGCAGATGATTGGGTTTCTGACTTTTCGCCATGGGAATTAGCTCGTCCTGATAGACAAGTTACAATTCCTATGTATGGAAATGTTGAAACATATAAAGACGCTAACGGGAAAGACACATATGTTTGGGCAAACACCCACACATTATATGGTGTTCCTTATGACTTCCCGATTGTTGGATACGCAGGTAAATCTGTTAATTATTTACGTTTATTCTCTGCTAAAACAGATGATGAATTTGACATTGATATATTTAACAAAGGTGGTTACATTGAAGCTGTTGAGGATAAAATCAAAACAGAATCGATTTCTAAAGTTTTGTATCCGTCTGATGCAATGGAATCTGGTAAAGCATTGCGTTTATCTCAACAGTACTTCTTTGTTTCTTGTGCAATTCAAGATATTTTCAGAAGATTTTTAGAAAAAAGCAATGATTTTGATAAACTTCCTCAATCTGTTTGCATTCAACTTAATGACACACACCCAGCTTTGGCTATTGCAGAAATGATGCGTTTGCTTATTGATGTTTATGGACAAGATTGGGAAACATCTTGGAACATTGTTACTAAAGTATTTGCTTATACAAACCATACTCTCTTGCCAGAAGCATTAGAAACATGGCCTGTAAAATATTTTGCAAAGATGTTACCTAGACATTTACAAATTATTTATGAAATCAATCGACGCTTTATAGACTTTGCTAAAAAGAAATTTGGTGAAAATAGTGAGAAATTGGAGAAAGTTTCTATTGTTTCTGGTGAGGGTGATAACCAGATTATTCGTATGGCAAATCTATCTATTGTTGGTTCATTCTCTGTCAATGGTGTTGCCAAAATCCATTCTGAATTGATTAAAACATCGCTTGTTCCTGAATTTTATGAACTATGGCCAGAAAAGTTTACAAACATTACAAATGGTATTACGCCAAGGCGTTGGTTGCTACATGCAAACACTAGTTTAGCAACTCTTATTTCTGATAAAATTGGTAAAGACTGGATTGCTCAGTTAGAACTTTTGACAAAGATTACTGATTATGTAAATGATGAGGATTTTGTTAGCAAGTTTATTAAAATTAAAAAAGCCAATAAAGAACAACTCCGTCATGAGATTTTCAAACGTACAAATGTTGCTGTTACGACAAATAGTATGTTTGTTGTACAAGCTAAGCGAATCCATGAATATAAACGTCAACTTATGGCTATTTTACAGGTTATTGGCGACTATTTAGCCATTGTTCGGGATAATGTACGTCCAGTATGTCCTAAAACCTATATTTTCGCAGGAAAGGCTGCTCCGTCTTATACTTTTGCAAAACTCATTATTAAACTTATCAATAATGTTGCAAACGTAGTTAATAACGATTCACGAGTTGGCGACGCTCTTAAAGTTGTTTTCATTCCTGACTATAAAGTTTCTGTTGCTGAAGTTTTAATTCCTGCGGCAGATGTTAGTTTGCAAATTTCCACTGCTGGTTTTGAAGCATCTGGAACTGGTAATATGAAATTTGCACTGAATGGAGCTTTGACAGTTGGCACATACGATGGGGCTAATATTGAAATTCGTGAGGCGGTTGGTGAGGATAATTTCTTCCTCTTCGGCTTGAAAGAAAACGAAATTCAAGCAATGCGTCCAACCTATAATCCCCGTAAATTTTATGAAGAATCTGAATATATTAAGCGGATTTTAAATGCTATTAACTCTAATATGTTCTGTGAAAAGGATACACCTGCATTATTTAAGCCAATTTTTGATGAGCTTCTTAATCGGGATTATTTCTTTGTATTAGCTGATTTAGAGGCCTTTAACAAGGCAATGAAAGACGCTGAACACGCTTATTTAAATAAAAATGAATGGGCTAAAAAAGCTATCTACAATGTTGCTCAAGTTGGCTATTTCTCTAGTGATAGAGCGATTGATGAATATGCACAAAAAATTTGGCATATTAGCAATCCTTTGGATACAGAAACTAGTGTAGAAGAGTTAGAAGCAAAATCTGCTTAGTGGATTTTCTTTTTACTTAATAAAAAGGTCTGATATTCAGGCCTTTTTTATTTATATTTCCACTCATCTTGGTTTCTTTTCCGACGTATCGCATCTACGATATGAGGGTTAGTGGCATGGGATAGAGCATTTTCTGTAGCGCGTCTATATCGTAAGTATTCGTCATAAAATTGTTTTGCTCTTGTATTATCTGGATTATCCAAAATTTCGGCAGATTTACTAATTGCATAACATAGACGGCTTTTTAAATTAAATTTTGCTGTTTTGGAATATTTATCTTTAGGTAGACAATCCACTATTTTTAGAGAATTTATATATAATTCCATTTTTTCTGAACATGTTTTTATTTGTTTTAGTTTTTTATCTTGTAATATCTCTGCGAAAAAACTATCTGCCATTTTTTCATAGCCTGTGCGTGGATATTGTTTGTTTCTTTTTTGGATTTTTCTTAACTTATCAATCAATAATGCTCGTTCATTATATCCTTCTATAAGGCATTGTTCTGCAAATTCGGGTAGCTCTTTTTTGACGACCTGCGACACCCCTTTTGCCAATTCTTTATTTTCTGGAACGATACACTCTTTATATTTTTCCAATCCTTCGTAAATAATTCGACACTCTTGTTCTCGCAAGGTCGATATTTCTTTGGCGTGAACATCGCTAGATAAGCGATAAGCCTCCAATGCATCACAAAACATTTGAGCAAATTCAACTTCTTTTTTGGATTGGTTGACATCCACTCTTTGGGCAAGACTATGAAGATACTTATTTCTATATGCCCACATTTCCGTATTGATTGGGCTACCTTCTATGTTGCCAATGTTAGAGATAGCTCGGTTAATTATGGGGGATATTTCTTCAATAAATTCTGCCATTTTAACACCCAAGTCATTTATATATTTTAGTATAACATATTTTCATCTGAATTGCAAAGAATTTAAATATAGGATCCTTAGTTTGGCGTTTTTATTAGTATCAACTCTCTCTTTATAAAAAAAGCCCCGTTAAAAAACAGGGCTTTTCATTAAAAAATTTAGGTTTAGGCAATTTCAAGAATAATATCGCCAGTTTTTTGCAATAAAATTTTATCTAGTACCCATTTGTTTATTTGTTTAATTTTATCGCTTTCGATATTTACCTTTTCTGCAACATCAATAATAAAGTCAATTTCATCATCTTCTAACCCACTATCTGAATTTGCCAAATAGCATAATTCTTTGACTAATTGAAGTGCTTTTTTACGATCTGTAATCAACTCAACTTTACCAAGTATCTCATCTCGTTTCATGCTTTTTAAGATTGTAACAATCTCGGCTTCTTCTATGCCATACATTTTACCGATACCTTTTAAAAATTCGATTTCTTCTTTAGCCACAACCTTATCTGAATAAACCATACAACAGAAGCACTCTACGAAAATACGCTTTTCATCATCTGTTAAATTTGGAATATAGTTATATTCTGTATTCATATTTTTTCTCCAATTTTGCTTATTTGTTATAAATTATCTTAAACATATTTAAAATGAAGTAAACAGAATTTAGTTATATATACATTTTGAATTTAAAACTAAAAAAAAGTGTTGACGTAGAAAAAAACTTATTATAAACAAATAATCACTGTGGAGTGTTGGCAGAGCGGTAATGCAGCGGATTGCTAATCCGTCATCCCGAATAA
>CAZRHI010000029.1:0-12706 GCA_964599945.1 uncultured Acetobacter sp.
GTTTGAAAGAAAGAAAATTATTGACTTTTCGATGCTTGTTGGAATGGTCGAATATTCTGTTGACCACAATCGTTTTATGAAAACAATTTTCGCACCAGAAGCTTTGAAAAACATTTTCGGTGAAGTGATTTCAAACCATGGGCTTACCCAATTACGAATCGCCGAAACAGAAAAATATGCGCACGTTACATTTTTCTTTAATGGTGGCGAAGAAAAAGAATTTGAGGGTGAAGAGAGAATCTTAATCAGCAGTCCGAAAGTAGCCACATATGACCTTAAACCAGAAATGAGTGTTTATGAAGTTACTTCTGCTTTGACAGACGTTATTGAGAAACAAAAATATGATGTTATTATTTGTAATTTTGCTAATGGCGATATGGTGGGACACACTGGTATTATGGACGCAGCATTAAAAGCTGTTGGCGCAGTTGATGAGTGCTTAGGCAAAGTAATAAAAGCAATTAAAGATGTTGACGGTGTTTTACTTGTTACAGCAGACCACGGAAACGCTGAAAAAATGGTTGATGAAGTAACTGGAGAACCTTATACCGCACATACTGTTGGCAAGGTTCAAGCTGTTCTTTATAACTCGGGAACCCCAATCAAAGGTCTAAAAGATGGACGATTAGCAGATATTGCCCCAACACTTTTAGACTTAATGGGAATCGAAAAACCTGTGGAAATGACTGGAAACTCTTTACTTATCAAATAGGTTTTAGATGAAACGGATATTATTCTTTGGCATAATGGTTATTGTTAGCTTACTCAACAGCTTTACTTGTGATTTGAGTTATGCCAAAGATATATCCGAATCTGAAGTTAAAAAACTTGAAGCCGAAGCCCAAAAAAAAGCTTTAGAATCAAAAAAATTTCAAGCACAAGCTATTCAACTCAATCTTGAATTATCTAAAATTGATAAAACTGTTATTGATTTGGCCAAAAAAATTCAAAACAATGAAGAAACTTTATCTCAATTTGAAGATAGGCTTGCGCTTTTGCGGAAAGAACTTGTTATTAAAGAAGCTGTTTTCATTAAAGAAAATAATGCCCTTGTTCAGACGATTGCTTCTTTGCAAAGTATGTCGTTAAACCCGTCCGAATCTGTTATTTTGCAACCTCTATCTCCTGTTGAAATGATTCGCAGTGCTATTTTGCTTAGAGAAACAGTTCCTGTTCTTAACGATAAATCATCTAAGCTTAAAATTGATTTAGACGAAGTTTATGCGCAAAAGAAAAAAATTGAAAACTTGGTTAAAGAAACAAAGAAACAAACAAGTTTATTAGAAAAGCAACAACAAGATATGAAATTGCTCCTTAAACGAAAATCTAAATTACGACAAGATGCGGAAAACAAAGGGACAGAATCTCAAAAAATTGCGGAGAATCTCTCCTCTAAAGCTAAAGATTTACGAGAACTTTTAGAAGAAATCGAAAAACAAAAAGAGCTTGAAAGAAAAAAACGTGAAGAAGCGGAAAGATTAGCTGAACAGAAACGTCTTGAAGAGTTAAAACGCCTTAATAATAAGCCTCAAGGATTAGACGCTAAAACATATGAAACAGCAAAAAAACAAGTTCAAAACAGTCGATTTGCCCAAGCAAAAGGGACTTTATCGCGTCCTGTGCGTGGAAATGTTATTACAGAATATGGGCAAATTATCTCTAAAGGTGTTACGGCAAAAGGAATCACCTATAAAACAAGATCTAATGCACAAGTTATCTCTCCTTATGATGGAATTGTAAGTTTTTCTGGTCCATTTAAAGGATATGGTAATATTATTATTATAGAACATGGTGATGGATATTTGTCTTTACTTGCTGGACTAGGAAGTATTGACTGTGAATTAGGACAGATGTTACTTGCTGGTGAGCCAGTAGGAACAATGCCTAATAGTGATAATGCTAAACTTTATGTTGAGATTAGAAAAGACAAACATCCCATAAATCCTGCGCCATGGATTGCCAGTTAATTTTATTTGATAGGAAGAAACATGAAAAAAAATAAGTTGTTATTTATCTCTTTATTTGTTGGTTTGATGCTTAATATGGTTGAGGCAAATGCTGCAAAAAAGACCGAAGAAGAGCCTAATACATACGAGTTATTAAACCTTTTTGGCGAAGTTATGGAGAGAGCAAAGCTTTCTTATGTTGAAGAAGTAACAGATAAGAAACTTATCGAATCCGCATTAAATGGCATGTTATCTTCTTTAGACCCGCATTCAAGCTATTTAGATGCTGAAAGCTTTAACTATATGAGTGAACAGACAAAAGGTAAGTTTGGTGGGTTAGGTATTGAAGTTACTATGGACAATGGTTTGGTTAAAGTTGTTTCTCCGATTGATGATACGCCTGCGGCGGAGGCTGGAATTAAAGCTGGTGATTATATTACCCATATTGATGGGGAAACTGTTGTTGGAATGAACCTCAACGAAGCGGTTGGTAAACTTAGAGGAAAAATTGGTACAAAGGTTACTTTATCCATTAGACGAGTTAATTCTAAACCTATTGAGATGACAATTAAACGGAAAGAAATCAAAATTCAATCTGTAAAAAGCGAAATAAAAGATGATGCTATTAGTTATATCCGCATTTCCTCTTTTACTGAAGATATTGACAAGGCTATTTCAGAGGCTGTTACAAAAGCTCATAAACAACTTAAAAATAAATTTTTAGGGATTGTTATTGACGTTCGCAATAACCCTGGGGGCTTATTAGACCAAGCTGTTGAAGTGTCTGATTTATTCTTAGAAAAAGGAGAAATTGTTTCAACCCGTTCTCGGAATGAAAGTGATACGGTAAAATTTATGGCAACAGAGGGAGATATTGCAAAGGGTTTGCCTATTGTTGTGATGATTAACGAAGGATCTGCTTCTGCGTCTGAGATTTTGGCAGGTGCTTTACAAGATCACCATCGCGCGATTATTTTAGGCGAGCGTTCTTTTGGTAAAGGTTCGGTACAGACAGTTATTCCGTTAAGAGATTCTTCTAAAGATTTTGGTGCAATGAGAATTACAACTGCTCGTTATTATACTCCTTCTGGTCGTTCTATTCAAGCAAAGGGAATCGAACCAGACATTGAAGTAAAACCAGCAAAGGTTGAAGAACTCGAATCTTATGCACTAAACATTAGTGAAGCAGAACTTAACAATGCCTTGAAAAATGATAATAACGATGAAGACACTGAGAAAAAGAATAAAAAACAAAAAAGCAAAGAAGATTTGGCAGATTATCAGTTGGTTCGTGCATTAGACTTGGTTAAAGCATTGGCTTTATACTCCAAATCTAATGAAAACTGAGGCTTTTATGACAGAGATATTTAGACCTTGTGCTGTAGCTGTTGTGTTTAATTCAAAAGGAAATGTCCTTTTGTGTAATCGGATTGATACTGCCAATGAGGCATGGCAATTTCCTCAAGGAGGTATTGAAAAAGATGAAACACCGCAAGTTGCAGCACAGCGTGAGCTTTTTGAAGAAACGAATATTGTTTCAGTAAAGCATCTTTATACAGATGCCCTACCTACGCGATATGAATTTCCTCAATTTGTAAAAGATAAATTTAAAAGCAAAGGGATTTTTACTGCTGGTCAAGAAGTATATTTCTCTCTTTTTTATTTTGAAGGGTTGGAAACAGAGATTTGTCTTGCCACGGCTTATCCTGAATTTGAACAATATCGATGGGAAAATTTTGATTTTGCAGTTGCTCATATTGTTGATTTTAAAAAAGAGGTTTATACTTTGGCAAAAAAACATTTAGCTCCTTTAATTGAACAATATCTAGAGAGTATCTCTTGATATTTGCAACTTTTTAACATAAATTTATGTTTAGGTTTTATGTGAAGTTAAAGAGGAAATAATGAACAACTTACCTGAAATTAGAGATATACATATACCAGATGGTGTTTCTATTCTCCCACTAGCTACAGGTTGGTGGGTTGTTCTTAGCGGAATCGTTCTTTGTTTTATTATTTTTCAACTGCTTTTATGGGGATTACGAACAAGTCGAAAATACTATGCATTAAAAACCCTTAAAGCTATTGATACTGTCAACCCTGTTTTGGCCACTATTGAGATTTCACAGCTTTTGAAAAGAGTGTGTGCGTTTAAATACAAAAACGCATTAGCATTATATGGAAAAGATTGGATAAATTTTTTGAACACACATTCTCATAAACCAATTTCAGAAAAAAGCGCAGAACTATTGATGTTTGCTCCTTTTATGGATAAACATAATTCTACCTATTTGGCAACAGATGCTGAGGATATTAAACATTTTGCAAAAACATGGATAGGAGCAAACTTATGAATCACTTTGCAAATCCTGAAATGTTTTGGCTATTATTACTCCCTTTGGTTGTTTATTTTATTTTTCCGAAAGTGGGCGGTATTCATGGTGATGCTTTGCGTGTTCCGTTTGTTGGGGATTTAAAAAAAATTAAAAGTAAGGCAGAGCATTTACATATTCCTTTTGTTAGCAAAACAGTTTTATTTTCTTTGAAATTTGTTTATCTTTTTTTGATTTGGACACTTTTAACTATTGCGGCTTCTCGACCACAGTTTGTTGGTGAACCTCACAGATTAAAAGCAGAGAATCGTGATATTATGCTGATTATTGATATATCAACATCAATGCTGCAACAAGATTTTGCCACAGCAAATCGATATATTGACCGATTAAGTGCGGTGAAGGCTGTTGTTAGTAGCTTTGTTGAGAAAAGAGCTAATGATAGGCTTGGGCTTATCTTATTTGGAACTAGAGCATATTTGCAATCTCCGCTTACTTTTGACAAACAGTCGGTTAAAAATATTTTATATAATGCCGATGCAGGAATGGCTGGAAATTCCACCGCTATTGGCGACGCTTTAGGATTGGCTCTTAAAAACTTAAAAGATGAAAAAAACAAAGAAAACAAGGTTATTATTTTGCTTTCTGATGGAGAAAACAATGATGGCTCTCTAAGTATGTCGCAAGCAATCTCTTTAGCAGAGAAAGAAGGAATTAAGGTTTATACGATTGGAGTGGGAGCAGATACAAACTTTTGGGGATCTCTTTTTAGTATGGCAAATAACGACTTAGATGAAAAGAGTTTGCAAAGCTTAGCCCAGAGAACAAAAGGGAATTATTTTCGAGCAACAGACTTAAACTCTTTAGCTTCTATTTATCAAAAAATTGATGCACTAGAACCGCAAAACAATGAGGGTAATGTTGTTCAAGAAAGGAGGGATTTATTTTATATTCCCTTAGTTGGAGCTTTGATTTTAGCCTTGTTATTGCTATTTTTACCGAGGAGTTATTAAAATGATGGATTTTTTGTATGATTTTCATTTTTTACGCCCTCTGTTGTTATTATTTTTACTTTTACCTGTGGCTCTTTATTTAAAAAAAATAAAAATTGCAACAGGTGCCTCTTCTTGGGAAGATGTTTGTGATAAAAATTTACTTAACTTTCTTTTGGTAAATAATAGCAATGCTAAAAGGATCTCTGTCAAAAAATTTATTTATACTGCTCTTATTTTTGGAACATTGGCGGCAGCTGGTCCTTGTTGGAAAAAGGAAGAAATTCCAACTTTTAGCATTGAAAACCCAAATATGTTTATTCTTAGCTTGGCTCAAGATATGCAACTTAAAGATATACCGCCTTCACGCTTAGAACGTGCTAAATTTATGCTTTCAGATATTACAGAAGGGCTTAATGACGGACAGTTTGGAGTGGCTGTTTATTCAAACGAACCCTATGTTATTAGCCCTATTACTGATGATGTTCGGCTTATCAAAAACTTATTACCCCAAATTACGCCAGATATTGTTCCAGACCAAGGAGATAGACTAGACAGAGCTATTGATTTGGCTTTTGAAAGATTTAAAACTGCAGGATATGCCTCTGGAAATATTATTTTATTTGCTTCTGATGTTGGGCAACGTTTTGATTTGGCATTAGAAAAGGCCAAACTTGCTCATGGTAATCATTATAACATCCATATTGTAGATACATCTTATTCTGGTAATGAAAAACTTAAACTTATTGCTGATGCTGGTGGTGGCGTGTATATGAGCGTTAAAGAACTTTCTGTTGACAAACTTCTAGACCGTCTTAACACCTTAAACAATGAAAGATTGACAATAACCGAAAATCTTCGTTCAAATTATCTTGATTTTGGTTATTATTTATTGTTTATTCCGTTGGTTTGTATGCTCGTCTTTTTTAGAAGGGGTTTACTTGCTTTGTTTTTTTGCTGTGTTGCAACGCAAGCTTATGCTGATTTTTGGAAAAATGATAACCAAGAAGGCTATTTGCTCTTTCAAGAGGGTCAATATGAGGAAGCTGTGAAGAAATTTACAGATACTAATTGGAAAGGGGTTTCTTTTTATAAACAAGATGACTATGAAAACGCTTTAAAAGAATTTTCTAAGCAATCTGATGAAATAGCTCTTTATAACCAAGGTGTCGTGCTTGTTAAGCTATGTAAATATGAAGAAGCTCTTAAACTTTTTGATACGCTTTTACAGAAAAATCCTCAATATGAAGATGCTCGTTATAATAAGCAAGTTTTAACTGAATTGTTTGAAAAATCCAAAACAGATCCATCTGTTTTGGATTGTAACAATGATCAACAACAAAATGAGCAAAATCAGAACCAGAACAACCAAGACCAACAAAATGATAATCAAAATCAACAAGAAAAGAACAAAGAGAACTCTGATAATGATAATTCTCAACAGTCTAATGAAAACAAGCAGGAACAAAACGATCAACAGGAGAATCAAAATAATTCGGATAATTCTCAAAACACTGATTCTAATAAAGATGAAACAGAGGAGCAAAATAACGAAAACCAACAATCTGGAAACAATCAAGACAAGTCTAATAATAATCAAAACCAGCAAGATTCTTCAGAAAATCAAAATGATAACTCTTCACCTGATGATTCTCAAAACACCCCTCAACCTGCTAATAGCGATGAGGGAAATGAAAATAAAAGCCATAACAACGATGGAGAGAACCAAGCAGGCAACGAAAAACAAAACACTGAACAAAACGCCCCTTTAGCCAATATGAAAAAAGGTGATGAAAATGAAAAATATGATGAAGAAGCTCTAGCTATGCAACGACGCTATCGTGAGATTCCCGAAGATGTAGGTGGACTATTACGCGAATTTATCAAAAAAGAGTACATGAAAGACAGGTATAAAAATGAAAATATGTAAATTTTGGATAATTCTTTTTGTTTGTTTTGTTACTTCTTTTGCACATTGTGCGGAATTAAATGTAAGTGTTGATAAAAAAACCATTACAGATGGCGATACTTTTCGATTAAATATTGAATATAATGGAGATGATAACCAAGTTCCTGATATTTCTCCGTTATTAAAAGATTTTCAAATTGTTTCGCGAGCAAATTCTAACCAAGTTAGTATTATTAACGGACAGATTAGTCAGATAAAAAAATGGACACTTGACCTAAAACCTAAAAAAACAGGAAAAATTACGATTAAACCCCTAAAAATAGGTAATATTAGCTCAAACTATATAGATGTTGAAGTTAAAGAATTGTCTAATGTGGCATATGTTCCAAATAGCGAAGAAAATATTAACTCACCTTACTTTCAAATTGAGCAAAGTCTTTTTCCTAAAAATCCGTTTGTTCAACAACAAATGATTATTGCTGTTACGGTATATGATAGTATTGGCTTGCAAAATGGGACAATCAATATCAATGAAGCCACACAAAAAGATTGGATTATTTCCCCGTTATTGGATAAGCCTCTCATAAAAAAAGACATTATAAATGGCAAAAAAATGAATATTGCCACTTTTGTTTTTGCGGCATTTCCACAAAAGAGCGGAGAACTTGTATCTCCTCAGTTCTTTTTTGAAGGGTTTTACCTCAAAAACAAAGATATAGATTTGGCTGATTTTGATGACTTTATGGCTCTAGGATTTAATTTTCAAAATCTTATGGCTCAAAAAGTTCCTGTTCGGATGCGTACCAAAGATGAAAAAATTTTGGTTAAGCCTGTTCCTGATAGCTTTTCGGGAAAATATTGGTTGCCTCTTAAAAATTTAAAAATTGAGGCATCTATTCCTAATAATGATATTTTTAAGGTTGGTGATGCGATTAGAAGACAATTAAAAATCACCGCAACTGGTGCTCAAAAAAATATGATACCACAAGTTTCATTTGAAAATGTTTCTGCCTTTAAGCAATATCCAGAAGCTCCAGAAACAAGCGAGCAAGTTGTTAACGGTAATCTTGTTACAACAACGACTATAAACACTGTTTTTATTCCTCTACGTGGTGGAAAACAAACCTTGCCAACGTTATCTATTGATTGGTTTAATGTTGATACACAAAAAATTGAGCAAGCTGTTATTCCTGAAGAAGAAATTATGATACAAGAAAACACTTCTCTTCCTTCGGTATCAAGTCAACTCAGTGAATTAACACCACTGGCATCTACTCAAGAGATAGCGAATCCTGTTGTAGAAACAACTCAAACAAATGATCTAACTGACATTTTTCTAAAGTATAAAGGGGTGTTACTTAAACTATTGTTGTTTATTTTGTTATTATCTTTTATTTGCCTTTTGTTTTTTATTTCAAAAAGCAAAAAAAATCCGTATAAAGAATTAGTTATTAAAGCCATAAAAAAACATGATTACAAAGCTGTTAGAAGTGCATTGATAAGTTGGGCTTCTATTAAATTTGGAAAAACAGATATACAAAACCTTCATATGGTTGCTAATCTTGTTCAAAATGAGGCATTTACTGCACAATTAACCGCCTTAAATAAAATTTTATATTCGCCACAAGATGAAACTTTCAATGGTGCAAAATTTATTGAAATTTTTAAAAAGATTGATAAACTAAAAAAGAATGTACAGAAAACTAAAGAGATTTTACCAAATCTTTACAATTAAATAACATTCTTATACAAAGAACTTTATACTATTGGAGATGCTATGCTTTGGATGAGAAGAGTTGTCTGCGGAATTATCGCCCTATCCTTTATTGTGATTGGAGGGGTGCTTATAAATGACCCTAATTATCCGCTATGGCAGGCAATTGGTTTTTGTATTTTGGTTATTGGTATCACTTTGGCTTATATTGCAATTAGACAACATTTGCCTAGCTATAGTTTTTGGATTACACTTATGGCTATTGGGCTGGCGTATGTTTTATATATAACTAGATTTGCCTCTGTGTCGGAAGAACAACAGCAAGTTATCTCCTCTCGCAAAGAAGAAAAAATAGAAAAAGATAAGAAGCTTTTAGGAAAAAAAGAACCTCATCGTACAGAAAAGAAGAAATCCACTGGATTTAATTTATCAGCGTATCCGAAAATTAGCGGTAGTATAGATGTTATTCACGCACACGTTTTTTATATAAGCGGAAGATATGTACGGTTATATGGTGTTGACGCGCCAGACACAGACCAAGTTTGTTCAAATGCAACAGGGAGTTCTTATAACTGTGGAGAGGAGGCTGCTTCTTGGGTTAGAGGTTGGATTGATCAAAACCCTATCGACTGCTATTTATTAAAAGTTTCACCCAATGGGCAAGATTCTGCAATTTGTGTTTGGGGTGAATATGATATTGGTGCAGCTTTGGTTGGAGCTGGTTGGGGCATAATTAACCGAAATGAAACGGCTATTTATGAACCTTACCAAATTAAAGCTCAAAGCGAATCTTCTGGCTTGTGGCAAGGAAGTTTTTATGCTCCTGAAGATTGGAGAGATATTAAACGAGGGAGAAACGATTTTACAATTAAAAGAAAAGTTTTGCCAAAGAAAGATGGGTTCTTTAATTTTGGTTCTCTATTTTAGTAAAAAACAATGACTGAATATATTAAAAAATTTATTTGCCATACAGAAGATGATACCAAGAATTTAGCCAGACAATTTGCATTGCTTGCTAAAAAAGGAGATGTTTTTGCATTATTTGGAACTTTGGGGGTTGGGAAAAGCACATTTTCTAGATATTTTATACAATTTTTTAATGATACGGAAGATGTACCAAGTCCAACTTTTACACTTATTCAAACCTACGAAACTCAAAATTTTGATATTTACCATTATGATATGTATCGCCTAAAACAAGCGCAAGAGGCTTATGAATTGGGCATTGAAGATGCTTTTTATCAAGGAGTTAGTCTTATAGAGTGGTCTGAAAAGATTAGAGAAATCTTGCCTAGAAATATTTGGAAAATTGATATTTCCGCTAACCAATCTGAACGAGTGTTTTCGGTTTGCGTTTATGATAAAGATAAAATCTCACGTTTAGAGGGCGTTTCGTTTGATTAACATTCATGCGACATTAGTTAGTTTACATGGTAAAGGTCTTCTGTTAATAGGAGAATCTGGAGCAGGTAAATCTGATATTGCGTTACGGTTAATCATGGAAAAAGGGGCAACACTTGTTGCAGACGATAGGGTTAATTTGGAGGTTAGCAATGGCGTTTTATATGGGTATACGCCTAAGGAAATTGAAGGATTACTTGAAATAAGAAATGTGGGAATCGGTAAATTTTCTTTTCAACAAAAAGAAAAAATTGATTTTTGTATAGAACTTTGTAAGAATAGAAACCAACTTGAACGACTGCCTAATGTGGAATATGTTGATTTTTTGGGGGTATCCATCACAAAATTAAAGCTATATCCATTTGATTGTTCTATACTTTGTAAAATTGTTGCAAAAATTGACAGAGAATTTTGTTAATGTTTGTAGATAAGCTAAAATATTGATTGAGGTTTGATGATGATAACAAATATAGCTGAAGCTTTTTTAAGAACACTTGGAAAACCACTTGTTAAATTTTTGTTTTCTTTAGGAGAATTGGTTTCTTTTGTTATGAAAGCATTGTATCATTGTTTTGTACCTCCTTTTTATTTTAAGCTCTTTTTTAAACAAGTTTTGGATATTGGATTTTATTCTTTACCTGTTGTTGGCTTGACTACTCTTTTTGCTGGTATGGTTATTGCTTTGCAAACTTATTCTGGGTTTTCGGGATTTAAGGCTGAAAGTGTTATTGCTTCTGTGGTTTTGATTTCTGTTACAAGAGAATTAGCACCTGTACTTTCCGCACTTATGGTGGCAGGGAGAATTGGTGCAGCGATGGCGGCTGAAATTGGAACAATGCGCGTTACTGAACAAATTGATGCTTTGGTTACCCTTTCAACAAATCCGTTCAAATATCTTATCGCTCCTCGGTTATGGGCGGGATTATTGGTTTTGCCTATTTTGGTGTTAGTTGGAGATATTATTGGCATTTTTGGAGGGTATGTTGTAGGGGTTTACAAACTTGGTTTTAATCCTGCAAATTATATTACCGCAACCTTTCAAGATTTGCAATATATGGGGATTATCTCAGGATTAGTAAAAGCGGCTGTGTTTGGTTTTATTATTTCTATGATGGGATGTTATAATGGTTATAAATCTAAAGGAGGAGCTCAAGGTGTTGGCAATGCAACAACAAATGCTGTTGTTTCCTCGTCTATTTTAATCTTGATTTTTAACTATCTTATTACCGAAATGTTTTTTTCCAGATAAAGGGAGGAAGTTATGTCTGGTGAAATTAAAATAAAAATAAGAGATTTACATAAAAGTTTTGGCAAAAAGAAAATTTTAGACGGTGTTAATCTGGATTTATATGCTGGCGAATCTTTGGTTATTATAGGGGGATCTGGTACAGGTAAATCAGTTTTAATTAAATGTATTCAGGGGCTTCTTTTACCTGATAGTGGTTCTATAAAGATTGATAATATCGAAATTGTTAATGAGAATCCTGAAGTTATTGACAATATGCATAGCAAAATGGGCATGCTGTTTCAAGGAGGGGCATTGTTTGACAGTTTGTCTGTGTGGGAAAATGTGGCTTTTGATTTAATTCAAAACAGAAAATTTAGTAAACGAAAAGCAAAAATTGTCGCAATTAAAGTTTTAAGACAGGTGGGATTAGGTGAAGACATTGCAGACCTTTATCCGTCTGAGCTTTCTGGTGGTATGCAGAAACGTGTTGGCTTAGCACGGGCTGTTGTTACTCGGCCAGAAATTATTTTCTTTGATGAACCAACCACAGGTCTTGATCCTATTATGGCTGATGTTATTAACGATTTAATTATCGAATCAGCAAAAGATTTGGGCGCGACAACACTTACTATTACACATGACATGGCATCTGCCAGAAAAATTGCAGATAAAATTGCTATGCTATATCAAGGTAAAATTATTTGGTATGGCACAGTAAAAGAGCTTGATAAAACAGATAATCCGTATGTGCGTCAATTTATTAAAGGCTCTTCTAAAGGACCTATTAAGGTGGAGAAATAAATATGGCTAGAAAATCAACAATAGATTATGTTTGCCAATCTTGTGGCACAGTTTACCCAAAATGGCAGGGAAAATGCGATGCTTGTGGCGAGTGGAATACTATTGTTGAGGAGAAAAAGCCAACAGAAGAATTTTCTAATATTTCTGCTAAGAAAAAAGGTAATCAGATAGACTTTGTTTCTCTAAACGGAGAAAGCCAAGCATATAAGCGTCTTGTTACAAATTTATCTGAAATTAACCGTGTTTCTGGCGGAGGGCTAGTTCCAGGGTCTGTTATTCTTGTAGGAGGCGACCCTGGGATTGGAAAATCCACCTTACTTCTACAAATTTGCGCTGGTATGGCTAACAAACTTCAAAACGATAGTTGCTTTTATATCTCTGG
>CAZRHI010000030.1:0-12679 GCA_964599945.1 uncultured Acetobacter sp.
ATACTCAAAAATTTTCGCCTCGCGCAATAACTGAACCGCCATAACAAATTCTCCAATATTTTCCATATCAAACTTTACCTAAATTTAAGAAAATAAAGTTAAAATAAGCTAAAAATTTATACTTGAACCACTCATTTTTTTATGATACACTAGATATAGTATACAGCTTGCAGACTTTTAAGGAGAAGACCCATGGCTGAAAGAATAATTGAAATAACAAACGAACTAACAACAGCATTCGCTTCCTCAAACAATATTGATTTTGATAAACTCCGCTCCTTATTAAAAGAAGGACTCATGCTTTTACCCGAAGCCGACAACTTAAGCGCGCAAGCGTTCAATAGCCTTATCCCAAATATCCAAGCCAAATTAAACGAAGAACAACTCATGGATATTGTAGAAGATTTAAACACGCCAACGCTTAACGAGCAGACAGCTAAAGTTCTTGGAGATGATGAAAAAGAAAAACTCCATACAGACACAAGAGAAAATCTACAAAAAAGCTTCTCCGATACTCTCGTTAACAGGTTTGAAGCAAAAACTTACCAAGATTGGACAACAACAGACACCGAGATATTCGACGATCTAACCAATTTAGGTCTCGTCTCAGAAGAAAAACAAAATATACTAAAGAAAAAAATTAGCAACTCAGAAAAATACAACGGAGAAATTGACAAATATGTAACTGAAGTCGAAAATTCAGAAAAAAGCCTTAATTTATACCTTTCCAAATTCCCCAAAATTAAAAATTTTGCTATTGAAGCTGTTTTAGAGGTTAATGACAAACCTCTAGATTGCGCTATTGCGTTTGGCTCTGCACCAAATATCTTAAACGCTTACGAATACCTAGAAAAACAGCTTCTTCCATATAACAAAAAAGAAAAACAAGGCACTCTCTCAGATGATGACCGCCAAAAACAACAAGAAATCGAACAAAAACTTGCAAAGTTAGATAAAGCAACTGCCGAATTTCTAAATGATGAAGATACTCTTAAAGCCCTAGAAAATGACCCCGTAAACCTCTCCTATGGCTTTTTACAACTTGCTAAAAAAATTGAACAAACACCCGCCAACACGGTAACTAATGAAAAAGGTAACACCTCAAACATTTATGAAAACATCACCAAAACCATCGCCATTTCTTTGCATAGCTACGACAATGAAACCTTTGGAAACCTAACAGAAGAAGAGCTAACTAAAAACTACGTAGCCCTCACCAAAGCTATGGAGAATGATGTTAAAAATAGCGTGCTAGCTCAAGCCTTTAATGGTTTAACTTTCACCGATGATAATGGAAAGACATTACCCGATAAAGAACAAGAACAAAACAAAAAAGACGTCATAGCACTAGCCAAACTAATGGCTTGTGAAAAACTAGTTCAAATAGGCGTTCCCGAAAATAAAGACCTCCTAACCTCATTTGTCAAAGAGCAAATTGAGGTAATTATGGCACAAGACTTGCCAAAGGAACTGGCTGAAGCTGCCGAACGGCTTGATAAAATACAAAAAAGAGAACACGCTGAAGCCTTCGCCCAAAACAAACAAAAACTAGAAGACCCACAAAATGCGGAACTCATCGCTCGTAGTGCAGACCTTTTGGCAAAAAAAGAGCGCAACTTCACCACTCTCTCTGCCGAAGAAAAGCAAAAACTTGTAGATAAATACAAAGAAAAAATCAATAACAAAGACCCTCAAACAATTAAAAACGCAAGCCTAGTCTTAACCAATATCGACCACCCTATCTATACCATAGATACTCTACGCAACCAACTACGAACTGGAAACCAAGCCTTCTTAGAAACAGTTGCCGAAAAACTTGCCATCGAAGATTTAAAAGCAAAAGAAGCGCAATCCCAAACAACATCCCTATTGGAAGTAAAGCCCCAAAAAACAGATAAACTAAAGGATATACGATTAAGTGCAGAAAAAACCAAATACCTCAAACACTTAACTAAAGCACAACAAGACCAAACAATATTCAAAAAAAGCGATATGATTGGAAGATTAGCTGCTGGTATGACACATAACGAAAAATTCCAAGATCGTATCAAGCAAAAATTTGGTAAAGGAAACTTATACAAAAGCACCACAAGTCTTTGGGGAAGAGTGGATAAATGGCTCACCAAACGTTGTGGTAAAAAATATACCCAATGCAAAAAGGTTATCAAAACCGTTGCCCAATTTGGTTGGGGCTTTGCAAAGTCTTATGGTATGATGACAGCAGCCGCTGCAATAGGTCCTGTCGGCATAGCAGGTTATATGAGCTATTTGGCATATACCCAAGGAAAAGCTGTTGTTAAAGCTTGGAAAGACCCTAACACAAGCAAGTTAGAAAAATATGCAACCTTAGGAGGTGCGTTAATTACTGGCGCACTCACCGTTGGTGGAATAGGCGGAGCAGTTGAACAACTTGGCGCAATGAATAATGCTGTCGGACATTTCATACAAGAACATACACCAGCCGTTCTCCAAAACCTCGCTCACATGACATCTCAACTATCATGGGGAACCCGCGCAGGAATTGTTGCTACGGCGCAAACCATGCCAAACATGGTCAAAGGAATCGTTTTGCGTAGCAAAATTAGAAAGAAACATAAAGAGATTACCACAATAAAAGATCCAGTGCAATTAAACAAATGCATTATGGAATATTCTACCCTAAGAAAAGAACAAAGCGATAATATATTTGACGGATGTACCAAAGCGATTGGTACAGTTGCAAGTGTTGCCACCATGTCTAGTGATTTCGCCAAAAACTTACAAGCTCAATGTTTGAGTGCCATTGGTCTGAGTAGCTTAGTCCCTGCAGGAACGCTTAACCAAGATGCCACCGCCGAAACAACCACCCAAGCAGAAACACAATCTGGCACAGAACAAGATACCCAAAAACCAGATGATGTACATGGAAGAACAGAAAAGACTGACGTTCAAGCCCAATCAACCGAGGAAAAAGCTGAAACTCCAAAAGAAGCAGCCTCTAAAACAACCGAAGAAAAAACCGACTCTCAAAAAGAAGTCAAAGCTCAATCAACCGAAGAGAAAACCGACTCTCAAAAAGAAGTCAAAGCCCAATCAACCGAAGAGAAAACCGACTCTCAAAAAGAAGTCAAAGCCCAATCAACCGAGGAAAAAGCTGATCCTCAAAAAGAAGCAGACTCCAAAACAGCCGAAGAAAAAGCTGATCCTCAAAAAGAAGCAGACTCTAAAACAACCGAAGAAAAAACCGACTCTCCAAAAGAAGGACAACAAGAAGCTAAAGCCCCCCTCACAGATGAGCAAAAAGCTGAAAATCTTGCTGCCGCACAAGAAAAAGGCTCTGGACACATGGGCAAGTCTGACTATGACAGTATCGTTAAAAACCTATTAGACCCGAATAATGGTTTGCCTCCAATGTCTCCTGAAAATGCTGCTCAAATTGCTCAAACAATGGGGGAGATTTATGGCACAAACTCTTATGAAGCCGCACACGCAGCTCTTGCCGCACCAAATGCCTTAGCACAAAGCATGGGGCTTGAGGGCTATTTCACCTCTGCTGCAATGTTAAACTATCTGCAAACACACCCCGAATGTGCAGATAATACTGGGTTACACTCCTATGTTGATGCACATTTTGATAGTATGGACCGCTATCACAGTAGCGAATTTTCAAACACACATAGACATACCTCAGGTACACCACATCAGCAAAACTCATCATCGACACCAACTCAAACTTCTACAACTGACACTTCGTATGTTCCCCCTGCGCAAGAGCAAACAATCACTTTCACTTCTGATCAGAAACCAGAAGAAAATTATGGTCGCAGAGAAACTGTTGCCGTTCACCACGAACCAGTACAAAACGGCTGGCGTCCATTAGGCAGAGAAGAAGCTTATATCGGAACCAGAACAGTATCAACTCTGTATGGAGAACAACGTGTTCCGATGACCCTTTACGATAACTTAAATTCAGATTTATATGAAGGAGTTATCTATACTAATGGCGAAAAAGTTATGTATAAAAGTATTGCACTAGGAACAACAGATAAAATTATGACCTTTGAAAATGCCGCTCAAGCTGCCAAATACCCAGGAGGCGACCAAGCTAAAATATATGTAAGAAACAACTATGGTCATGGATACAACGTTCGCACATGCTATGGAACAGGTGTCACACAAACCTATAATATGGCAAACAATGACACCTATGCCACAATCCAAAAAGCAAGTATTGCTGTAAGTATCGCAGGAGAGATTGCTCACACAGCTGGAGCCGTAATGGATATGACTGGTGGCGATGGTAAAACAGCGCATAAAATAGGTATTGGCGCGCAAGGTGCTGGCCGTATTCTCTCAGATGTTGGCAACATCTACGCCATACTAAACACAAACAACCATGGTAAATAAACAACATAAAATAGATGTTCAGTTAAGATGTTCCCATTGGGTAACACCAAACTCCTAAATTCATGTTATTTCGCTCCAAAAAACGACGTTTTTATCACAAATTTTCTTGCAGAGTGCATAAATTTATGATACAATAAAGAAAAACGATAACAGGAGGTTACCATGAGCTTAAAAACAGAAAGAGCCGTCAATGAAGCCGTTACCAAACTAAACGATTCAAAATGGGACAAATTCAAAAGAGGCGTCAAAAAAGTTGCCCTCGCAACAGCATCGACCCTTAGCATCGCAACTGGTATGTTCGGAACATCACAACAAATGCAAGCTCATGAACCAGACAGCTATGTTACTGTAAATGTACATGATTTAGATGCATATTTAAAAGGTCAACGCACCACACAAACCCAGCAAACCCAACAACAATATCATCAAATTTATGCAAATCGTGATGCATATCGTCGCCAACAAAGCGCAAACAGCTGGCGTCCATTAGCCAAAGAAGAAGCCTATATCGGAACCAGAAAAGTATCAACTCCGTATGGAGAACAACGTGTTCCGATGACCCTTTACGATAACTTAAATTTAGATTTATATGAAGGAGTTATCTATACTAATGGCGAAAAAGTTATGTATAAAAGTATTGCAGTAGGAACAACAGATAAAATTATGACTTTTGAGAATGCTGCTCAAGCTGCCAAATACCCAGGAGGCGACCAAGCTAAAATATATGTAAGAAACGGTGGCTACAGTAGTGGCTATGGATACGGATATGGCTACGGCTCAAACAATGAAGTTGTCCGTACTGTGGAAGCAGCCGCACGCACCGCCGAGAGCGTTGCACGCACCGTACACACGGTCATCCACATCGCCCAAAAGCATCATCGCTAATCTTCCTTTACCCCCTCCTTAAAAGAGGGGGTAAAATTTTACCCATATCGCCAAACATCACGCGCGTTAAAAATCACACCATCTCCACATCACAGCCAAAGTCATGCAGGTGTCGCTGACACTATTCGAAGACAACTTCAATGTTCTTACGGGCGAGGATAACGTAGCCTTGAACTTCTTTAGCCCCCTCACGGCGCAAGATATGCTCTTCTTGAGCTAACACACCAAATCCGCAATATTTCAATACACGATGAATATACCTGATTGAATGAGCAAAGCGACCAGAAGAACTCAAGAAATAATCATTTTGATTAAACGTGTTTTTAGAAATCGAGAAACAAACCAATCCGCTAAATTTAACCGCGCCAGAAAGCTCACGAAACAGTGGTTTAAGATCCCCCATATAGGTTAACACATCTCCCGCAATAACAGCGTGATAATGTTCAGTATTGGTGGATAAAAAGCTCATAATATCATCAGCAAAAAGAGCTTCATACACATCTTTTTTGCCTGCTTCTTCTAACATTTTTTCAGAAACATCAACCCCAAAAAATTCCTCGTTTGGGAAATATTCTTTTAAAGCCTCCCCACAAAGCCCTGTCCCACAGCCCAAATCCAAGATTCGCCGTTTTTTAAACAACTTTGTTTTAAGCGTATTTTTCAAAAGCTGAGAAATATACTCTGGCACACGATAGTTAAGCTCTGCCAAAATCTCATCAAACGACGGAGCAAACCCATCAAACAATTTTTTTACGTATGTCAAATCAGTCGAAGACACACTGTCCTCATGCTTTAAGGCACAACATACATAGTTAACAATCGGATTCTCAGGAAACATCTCAACCCAACGTTCTATATATTGGTTCATCAATTCCTGATGTCCAGCATCTTCAACCTCATAAAGCATATACCCAAAGTTAATATGATCATCAGCACTAGCCTTATTGCCTTTAATAGTAATCGCCTTCCAAGAAAAATAAAGTGCTTGTTTCCAGTTGCCCACCTTTTGATAAAGTGCAGCAATAGAATGACACAACCAATCCGAGTTTGGCTCAATTTCCGCGGCTTTTTTAAGGGCAATAGAGGCTTCTTCTGTTTTCATCAATTCCGCATAACTATTCCCAATGATAATATATGGATCAACATGGGTTGGTCTTTTTTCAACCGCAAGTTCTGCAAATTCAATGGCGCGCGCATAATCACTCAAATTATAACAAGTATTAGCAATATTGATAATCGCATTATACGAATTAGAGTTAAGCTCATACATTTTCTCGTAATATTCCAAAGCTAAAGCAAACTCCCCACGCGCATATGCCACATTTCCCAAGTTCATTAACGCCGAAAAATTATCCCCTTTAATCTCCAAGGCGCGTTTTGCAAATCGCTCTGAATGTTCATATTTTTTAAGTTCATAGTAAATTGTTGATAAATTTAGCAACACCGCAAGTGATTGTGGGTTCACCTCTAAAGCTTTTTTATACAACCCCAACGCCACTTTTTTATCATTAAGCTTATCATAGCAATTTGCCGCCGAAACCAAATAACTTTCATCTGCAGGAAATTGCACTGCAAGCTGTAAATAAAGGTTTGCAGCTTTTTCATATTCGCCATTTTTTAAAAACTCTAATGCGTTTTGTTGTAATTCTTCCACGTTTTGCACCTATAACACATAATTAAATCATAACTAATGATAGTTATATCACAAATTTTTTAATCTTCTATCGTAATATCAAAAAAAAAATAAAAAAAACTATTGACAGGAGAAAATATATAGGTTAAACATCATCACAACCGATGGGGGTATGGCGGAACTGGTAGACGCGCTAGACTCAAAATCTTGTTTCCTCAGGAAGTGTCAGTTCAAGTCTGACTACCCCTACCAATCAAAAACCTTTGCAGTTCAATAACTTGCAAAGGTTTTTTATTTTTTAATCTATGTTAAAAAAAGCATGTTCAGACTTTTTCAGAGTCTGAATTCAGACTCTTTATACCTCAAAAAATTTAAGCAAACCGCTTTGAAGCCCTTTCTTTAGAAAGCCGTTCATAAATAACCTCTTGATTGGTTTTATATTGTTTTTCCGAAGAAAAAACTTTTCCGTTATCATATCCATGCTCCAGTTGACGATATTTTCCAACTGTTGCTTGCTCGTATGTACGTTTACTTGCTTCTCTTTTCTCCTCGCTAATAAGCGATTTATAATATTTAAGACCAGCTCGCCCCACATATTCTAGATGATCAAGAAAATTTATCCCCATTTCAATCTTACCACGAAACAAAGATGTAAAATTATCGTGCGGTTTTTGACAAGCTTTGGGTAACTGCTGGTTATACACATTTTTCAACCGATTAAGATGAGAGATATTACTAAAATCAGGTCGTTCCCCCTTCCGAAACGCAATCGCAACAGCATTCCGACACTCAGTAAAACACATCCTTAAAACTTCTTTATCAACAGAGCCTTTCAAAATTTTCTTATCTGGATGCTCTTTATCAAACGCCATAACCGCTTTGCATGCGTCTAAAAAACGTTCGTGTTCGGTCATTGTTTTAAAAATAAACACTTCTTTACAATCTTTTAATTCGAGCGTTCCCATTTTGCACTCTCCTTACCGAAGTTAAAACATACGAATATTATATCACAAAATTCCCCTTGACGCAAGCACAAAACACTCAAGATTTAAGGTAATCTTTACCTTTCCCCCTTACATTAAAACAAAAAAAGGAAAAAAAGGGCTCAAAATGACAAACACACCTAACTCAAGAGATAAACAATATCAACAAGTCTTAAACCGCATAACCACATTTTTTAACAAACATATTTATATATTGTTTGCATTTATCACTATCATAAGTCTACTTAAAATCGGTTTTTTCAGCCACCAATACAATGATGCCGATTCTTACATGCGCCTAATCAGAATAAAAAACTGGCTAGAAAACCCAACCTTTTTCGAACAGCCAATTCCCCAAAGCAATTACCCCTATGGCGACATTTTGCATTGGACACGCCCAATGGACATCTTATGGCTCGTTTGTAGCCTCCCGTTTATGTATGTCTTCCCCCTAAAAGACGCTCTTTTTGCAGGCGGACACTTAGTTTCCCCCATAGCAAACATCTTCGGTGTTTTTGCCCTAATATACGGCTTAAAAGCAAACTTTAATATCTGGCTAACCATCCTTGGCACATTTTTATTTTTAAGCAGTCCCATTTTTCAACATTATTATAGTTCCACTTACGCTGATCATCATTCTCTAATGACAACCCTAACCATTTACACCTTTTCTCTAACACTCTATTGGCTAAAAACAAATAACCACAAATACTTAACTTATATAGGCATAACACTCGCCATCGCCACCATGGTTGCCATTGAAGGCACTTTGCTTTACGCTATTTTTATGAGTTTTTTCATCTGCGGTTATCTTTTTGCAAACACACCTTTGCGCCCCACGACACAAATAAGCCTTTCATACGCTCTCACACTAACCGTATGTTGGCTCTTAAATCCGCCATACGAAGGCTGGCTTTACCCCGATAATGGTAGAATCTCTGTCTTATTCGTTATATTTTCTTGGCTAATCTGTTTAAGTTTATATTTTGCCGAACGTCATTTCACCAAATCCCTCTTTCAAAAAATCACCATTTTATTTATTGAAGCCCTCTGCATTATAGGCATCTTGATTGCCATATTCTCAATAGATATTTTCATCTCCCCACTAGATAAAACCCTCAACGACATCTGGATAAAACGTATCGCAGAAATGCGCCCATTCACAAGCTTAGCTTGGTTTCGTCAACTAAATTATTACGCCTTTCCCCTTATCGCCTTAATCATCAACATAGCCTTGTTTAAGCCTTTCCCATACAACAAACCTTTAATTTTAAACTTATACTGTGGGCTATTGATTTTCGCTCTCAATCTATACGCCATGCGCTTTAACTATTATCTCCAAATTTTTTCTATCCTCCCGTATGTCTACCTGGTTAAATATATATACACCCGTGCCATACGCAAATCTCCCCCAAACAACCATTTTCCCATTTCAGTCTGGAACACAGTATTTCTTATCTTTATACTGCAACAACTATTTACTATCCCGTTAACGCTCCGCTTACTCTCTCACCAACAAATAAACTATTTCGCCCCTGTCCTAATTCAAGATGTAAAACAAATCGGAGGCACTTTACTGACAGATGTATTTCTTAGTGAAAGATATATGTGGGAAGCAGATGTCAATACTGTTGGCACAACCTATCATCGCAATCATGTTGGACTAATCGACACACACAACATCATACACGGCACAAATGATGATGAAATTTTATCTCTTCTTCAAAAACACCAAGTAACGCAACTTTTACTTTTTGCAAGATATGACTCAAAATACTATTCCCTACACCAAGAAAACCAAGCCAAATTATATTATCGCCTGCACAACAGAGAAAATATCCCCTCATATTTAACCGAAATCGAAAGCCCCATAAAAGAAGCCCGCCATTTCAAGGTAAACTATAATGTGGATTTCCCCTCCAACACACTTGAAAGCCAAAGATAAACATTTATAATCAATACAAATTTTTCAAGGAGGTCTTTCTATGCCAAAATCAAGCTTTTTCCTCATATTAAGCACTGCTTTAGGCCTGCTCTGCGCTACCCCTAGTTATAGCATGGATGATGACCTTTTCTCAGATATGGGAATGGATTTAGAAGAGGTGGAACAAGTTGCTCCAACCCCACAAGCTCCTGTTCAAACGCAACCAGCCCCTGCTCCAGCACCAACTCCCCAACAAACCAAACCGCAATCCTCCCCCACCGCTCGTTCAACAGCAAAAGCCCCTCCTTCAAGCAAGAAAAAACAAAAAAAGAAAGTCGCCTCACACATCGACCTCATCACGCGTATCAAAAGCGGAATGGATTTTAATACCGAAGAAATTGAAGAATGGGTCATGAGTGGCAATGACATCAACAAATGTATGGAAAATGGCAAAACCCTTCTCCTCTATCTTGTTACCAAATATACAGACACTGAAGCCGTCCGTTTCTTAATTGAAAAAGGAGCAGATGTGCAAACCCATTGTTCCCCAAGATATGATGCGCTGTTTGTCGCCGTAAAAGAAAATAAATACGTCCCAATGATTGAAACTCTAATCAACAACAATGCCAATATTGTGGATACAGACCTTGACGGCAACAACGCCCTCATCTTAACTGCCACCTATAACACCAACCCAGAAATTATTGACACGCTTCTTGAATTTGGCTTAAAGGTAGATACTAAAAATCATTTTGGCTATGACGCGCTAACCCTAGCCGTATACAATAATGGACGTATCCCAATGATACAAAAATTATTAGAAAATGGTGCAGACATCAACGCCACCGATAACGAAGGACATACCCCGCTCATGGCTGCCTCCATTTTAGGCAATGATATGCTCATGCAATATCTCATCAAACAAGGGGCAGATTTTAATGCGACTGATAAAATGGGCGTATCCGTCCTTGAATATTATAACAAGCGTGTCCACCTCGCTTCTAAAGATTTTAAGCAAAACCCCTACGCATCTGTGTCTGAAAAATTACAAAACGCCTATAAATTTATAGCCGAAAGCTATTTCAAATATAACAACGCGCTTCTCCAAAGTTTTTACCAACCAAACGCTTCCGAAGCCCTAAAAGACGCCCTACTCAATTATGCAGATGTAGAGCTAACAGACCCTAAAGGTTGCACCCCAATATTAAACGCCACAATGTACGGACTAGATGTTAGTGCTATCAAATTATTACTAGAAAAAGAAGCCGAGGTAAACGCCACCTGCCTTGAAAATCAAAACGCGCTAATGATGTTATTCTCTCCTGCCAACAACACCACCTCAATATCTGACCAAATCGAGAAAATAAATCTCCTTGCAGACGCAGGAATTGCCCCCAACATGCAAGATACGAAAGGAAACACGAGCTTACATTATGCCACCGCCACAAACGCCTCTAAAGAAATTATCCAGACCCTTATAAATATTGGCGCAGACATAAACCAAGAAAACAATTATGGACAAACCGCTTTAATTCTGGCCCTCTCCAGCCATGCCCCCGAACAAACCATTAAAACTCTTCTTGAAAACAATGCCAACCCAAATCATAAAGATAAAAACGGCAACTCTCCTCTTTGGCTTGCCCTCAGCACAGAGGAAAATCAAAACCTAGTGCCAATTCTTCTTGAATATGGCGCAAACGTTGAAGAACCAAACAAAGAGGGAATACTCCCTATCTGGTATGCCTTAACCAGACCCTCCAACGAAGAAACGCTTCGCCACATCATCTCAGCTGTTCCCAATATCAATCTAGTTAATCAAGATAAAGACACCCCACTTCTATACGCGCTCAAACAAAACGCCTCGCCAACACTTATCGAAATGCTTATCCAAAACGGAGCAGACCCCAAAATCAGAGGCAATGACGGCAGAGACGCCTATGACATCTTAAAAAGTAATCGCTATTTTAACGAAGCAGTAAAAAGACGCACTAAAGAGCAAAGCAAATTGAGAGATTAGTACCTATGTTCAAATACCTACCTCGCATCGGAATTGTCTTAACCGCGCTAGTGTTCGTCATCAGCCCACTTCATGCGGAAGAAACACCTCCAACTCCTTCCCCCACCAAAATCATTAGCTTAAGTTTTTTAAAACAATCTGGACTAGGCAATCGCCTAAAAAAAATAATATCAAACCTACGTTATCATAACCCCAAACACCTAAACCTCTATTGGCCAACAGACCATTGGGTAACAACGCCTTTTTCAAAATTATTCGCCCCCGAGTGGAACATCACAATTAGCGAATTTAACGACCCCTACCTCATCAGCAACGTCCTACCTTATACGCCCCTCACCCCGTGGATAAATGAATTTACCCTCCTCGTTGCCGAAAATGAATTCAAATCGGGCAAACATCAGTTTATAGATATGCAATATAACAAAATCCCTCCAGAGATTATAAAACTCTATCTACCATATTTCAAAGCCCTAAGACCTTCACCTGAAGTAAAAAAACGTATCTCAGAAGTAAAGCTCCCTAAAAACGCCGTTGCTGTGCAAGTTCGCAATGCACCCGATTGGAAATTTTATATGAACAAAGAAGAACCAAGCTCCGCCTTTTTTAGACTAATGGACACCTTCCCCAAAGATACTATTTTCTATCTTTCCGCTATGTCCAAAGAAAGTGCAATGCCATTTTACCAGCGTTACCCTAATCGTATTATTGAACTCCCCAATAAAGACTATCAGTCCATGATAGATGCCACCGCCGATATGTTTATCTTAGGGCAAACCAAAGAAGCCATTTATCAATATTACAGCACCTTTTCAGAAATTGCATGGTGGCTAGGGGGAGCAAAAGCCAAGGTC